>JAGQQZ010000605.1 GCA_020425915.1 Planctomycetota bacterium
GGTGTTCGACAAGTTCACGGGGGAACTCGCGACGTGTGTCGCGCTCGCGGACGAGCCGGCGCTCGACGCGGCGATCGAAGCGGCGGCCGGTGCTGCGGAGGCGCTCGCGCGCTGGCCGGTCCACCGCCGCGCCGCGGTGCTCGAACACTGTGTCCGGCGGTTCCAGGAGCGCGCAGACGAGTTGGCGCACGTGCTCTGCGTCGAGGCCGGCAAACCGATCAAGGACAGCCGCGGCGAGGTCACGCGACTCATCGACACCTTCAAGGTCGCGGCCGGCGAATCGACGCGGATCACCGGCGAGGTCCTGCCGCTCGAGATCAGCGCGCGAGCCGAGGGCTATCGCGGGATGTGGAAGCGCGTACCGATCGGGCCGTGCTCGTTCATCACGCCGTTCAACTTCCCGCTCAACCTCGTCGCTCACAAGGTCGCGCCGACGATCGCCGCGGGTTGCCCGTTCGTGCTCAAGCCGGCGAGCATGACGCCGATCGGTGCGCTCGTGATCGGCGAGATCCTCGCCGAGACGGACTTGCCGGCCGGGTCGTTCTCGATCCTGCCGTGCCGACGCGACGGCGCCGACCTGCTGACGACCGACGACCGACTGAAGTTGCTCAGCTTCACGGGCTCGCCCGACGTCGGCTGGAAGCTCAAGGCGAACGCCGGCAAGAAGAAGGTCGTGCTCGAACTCGGCGGGAACGCCGCGGTCGTGATCGACGCAGACGCCGACGTCCATGACGCGGTCGAGCGAGTCATCGTCGGCGCCTTCTACCAGTCCGGCCAGAGCTGCATCGGCGTCCAGCGCATCCTCGTCCACGCCTCGCTCTACGACGCGTTCCGCGACGCGCTCGTCGCGCGGACGAAGGAGCTGAAGCTCGGCGACCCGAAGCGGGACGACACCTTCCTGGGACCGATGATCTCGACGAAGGAAGCCGAACGACTCCACGGCTGGATCCGATCGGCGATCGATGCCGGCGCGCGCGTGCTGTGCGGTGGCAACCGCGACGGCACGATGCTCGAAGCCACGCTGCTCGAGAACGTGCCGAAGCACGAGAAGCTCGTCTGCGCCGAGGCGTTCGGCCCGGTCGCATCGCTCTCGAAGTTCGACGACTTCGACGCCGCGCTCGCAGAGGTCAACGACAGCGTGTTCGGGCTGCAGGCCGGCGTGTTCACCCGCGACCTCTACAAGGCACAGCGCGCCTGGGACCGGCTGCAGGTCGGCGGCGTCGTGATCGGCGACGTGCCGTCGTGGCGCGTCGACCACATGCCGTACGGCGGCGTCAAGAACAGTGGCCTCGGCCGCGAAGGGATCCGATTCGCGATCGAGGACATGACCGAGATCCGCATGCTCGTCGTGCGCAACCCCGATCGCTGACCGAGCGCGTCACCGCGTTCGCGCCACCGAGCCGTAGCCACGCCGGTTGACGACGATCGCGACCAACAGCGGGAGCGCGAGCAAGCCGACGGCGGCGAGCGGCGACACTCCGTCGGACGCGGCGCGGTGCGTGAGCGCGTCGATCGCGGCGCCGACGACCGGCGCCATCGCGGCCGACGTGAGCGACTTGGCCTGGGACTCGACCGACAGGACGGTCGCGGTCTCGTCGTCCGCGCACTCGTCGCCGACGAGACCGACCTGCACCGGGCGCCACAGGTTCTGCAACACCGCGATCGCGACGAAGATCGCCGCCGCGACGATCGCGAACTCGAGCCACAGGCAGGCCGCCACGAGGACGTAGAGCCCGAGCGAAGCCCACAGCAGTCCGCGCACGCACCGCGACCGATCGCCGTACCACGACTCGAGCGAATGCGCGCGGCGCGACGCCGCGCTCGCCAACACGAACAGCGACGCCGACACGACCCCGACCACGACGCCGACCCGCGCATCCTCCCGCATGCCGACGGCGATCGGCAGCGAGATCGCGATCGTCTGGAGCACGGGCTGGAGGTAGTCCTTCAGCACCGCGTAGCCGCCCTGCATCGCCATGCTCGCGACCAGCAGCGGACGCAACGCACCCGGTCGTGCGAGACGCCGTCCGACGGCTACGATGCGATCCCGACTCTCGCGCAGCGGCCGACCCGATCGCTCGACCCGCCCGTCGAGACTCGAAGGGTAGGTCGCGAGGTTGCAGGCGTTCAGGCCTGACGTCACCGCACCCCATACGAACAGCGCCCGGTAGTCCGCGCCGACGACGAGCAAGGTGCCACCCAGCAACGCCGAGCACGCCGATCCGAGCTTCGACCACGACCGCGTGAAGCCGTAGACCCGCGTCTGCTCGTCGACCCGGTCGTGCTGTCGCAGCCAGGCCCGGATCATCGCCTTGTGGGTCCCGCTGCGGAACGCGTCGCCGAATCCGTACAGCGCCATCGCGACCGCGAGCCACCACCAACCGTCACAGAAAGCGAGCAGCAAGCCACTCGCGACGTACGCGAGCATGCTCGCGACGACGCATCGCTTGCGTCCGATGGTGTCGGCGAGCGCGCCCGACGGCACCTCCAGGACCACCGTCGTGATCTCCCGCACGGCCACGAGCCAGCCGATCGCGAGGAAGTCCAGACCGCGGTCCCGCAACGCGAGCAGGAGGAACGCGTCGTAGAACCGCAGGTTCTTCAGGAACCCGTACAGGCTGAACCGGAACAGCATGCGCCGACGAGGATCGTCCCGCGCGCCCCGCGACGGTCAACGCCCGAGCGCCTTTCCGGCTACTTCGCCTTCGAGAAGCAACTGACGAACGTGTCCGGCCGTCCGTAGGTCACGCTCACGAAGTTGCTCATGCTCAACGGACACGCCGCGACGAAGTCGAGCGCCGCGTACTGGAAGTCGAGCGACACGCCGCACAGTCCCCCACCGATCAGACCGGGGAACAGCAGCGAAGTGGCACCGGTCCCGTCGGTCCCGACCGGCAACGTCGAGAGCGGAACGCTGACGTAGAGCGTCTCGATCGCGCACGCCGGGAACACGAACGACAGCGGGATCGGCGTCGCCGGGTGCCCGAAGAAGATCACCCCCGGTGCACTCGGCAACCCACCCGTGACGGCGAGATCGACCGGCGTCCCGAGGGCACCGAGCGAGGTCGTCGACATCGTCGCGTTCCCGACGCCACCCTGGACCACGGTGGCCGCCTGGTCGCACTGGTTGCAGTTGATCGCCTGCGAGTAGCGCACCGACACACTCCCGAACTCCGGCACGACGAGGCTCCATTCCATGCAGCCCGCGTAGTCGCCCGGGCCGAACGGCAGCCCGGCGTTCGCGAAACCGGGGAACGGATCCGTCGCGAGCGCGAACGGCAGCGCCGGCCAGGCCGAGACCTCCCACTGGTCCGGGTTCTCGCCCCAGAACTCGGTGACCTCGCCCAGGCACGACGGATGCTCCATCAGATGACGGGCCGACTCGGCCCCGCCGTTGCTGACGTTGCCGCTCGACGTGAACACGTCGAAGTCGGAGTAGGCGACGAACGACAGGTCGACGTCGTACGACGTCGGCGCGCCGGCGAGCGCGTCCGTGATGTTCGTGAACTGCCACTCGTGATCGACGATCACGCCGTTCGAACCGCAGCACCGGATCGTCGCGCACCAGGTGACGAACAGCTCACCGCGGTTGTCGAGGTCGCCCCACGTCACGGTGAAGCGGTCGAGCGACGAATCGTCGCCGACGACACCGCCCTGATCACCGGGCAGGTTCGCGTCGTAGAACGTGAAGTAGCGGGTATCGCTGCCGATTCGGAACAGCGGCACGTGGGCGAACATCATGTCCGGAACACACGCGCCGGTCGCACCGAAGTCGACGTTGCCGAGCAGCAGGATCGAATCCGTCGAGGACGCCGGCATGCCCGTGATCGTGTAGCTCCCGGTGTTGCCGACGCACGATTCGGCGATCGACAGCGGGAACGAGATCTGGGCCGGCAGCGCCGCGGCGAGCAGCGGCAAGGTAAGCGCGAGGCAACGTTGCATCGGGCCCATGATAAATCGATTCTGATCCGCGACGCCCCCCGGTCGCGGTCGTATCCGACGCCCGAGTCGCGCCGCCCGCCCGACACCGCTTCACCGAAAACGCCATGGGATTGCTGAGTCGATACACGCGTTGGCTGCACACCGGGGTGCCGGCCGGGACCGTCGAGAAGCTGCCGCGCGTCGCGGAGGACGGCGCCACGAACGTCCCGGGCCTCTACGTCGTCGGGGACCTGACCGGCATCCCGCTGCTCAAGTTCTCGGCCGACAGCGGGACCCGCGCCGTACGCACGATTTGCGACGACGCGGCGTTCGCCGCCCGGGAGCGTGTGTCGGGTGTCGTCGATCTCGTGATCGTCGGCGGTGGCGTGTCGGGTTTCGCCGCCGCGCTGGAGGCCCGATCGAAGGGCCTCGACTTCGTCCTGCTCGAGGCCTCGCAGCCGTTCTCGACGATCGTGAACTTCCCGCGCGGCAAGCCGATCTACACCTACCCGGCCGAGATGACGCCAGCGGGTGACATCCAGTTCGAGGCCGAGGTCAAGGAGCCGCTGCTCGACGAGCTGCGCGCACAGACGCTCGAGCGAGGGGTCGAACCGCGAATCGGCCGCGCCGAACGCGTCACCCGCCGCGGCAAGCACCTCGAGGTCGAACTCGCCGGGGAGGACCCGATCCTCGCACACCGCGTGATCGTCGCGATCGGTCGCTCCGGGAACTTCCGCGAGCTCGGCGTTCCCGGGGAGGACCTCGACAAGGTCAGCAATCGCCTCCACGACCCGAAGGACTTCGCCGCGAAGCGGGTTCTGGTCGTCGGCGGCGGCGACAGCGCGCTCGAGACCGCGATCGCGATCGCGCAATGCGGCGGCGAAGTGACGCTGTCCTACCGCAAGCCGGAGTTCTCACGGCCGAAGCCGGAGAACGTCGAGAGACTCGAGCAGCTGCGCGGCGAGGCCATCGATCTGCGGCTCGGCACGACGGTCACGCGGATCGACGCGGACCGCGTGACGCTGTCCGGTTCCGACGCGGAGCACACGATCGAGAACGACGCCGTCTTCGCGATGATCGGCCGCGAGGCGCCGCTCGACTTCTTCCGCCGCAGCGGTGTGAGGATCCGCGGCGAGACGCGCGGCCTCGCATGGATCCCGATCGTGATCTTCTTCGTGCTGATCGCGTTGCTCTACGACTGGAAGAACGACGGCTTCGTCTCTCAGTCGATCCCCGCGCTCGCGGCGAGCGACACGTTCCCGAACGACACGTCCGCGGTGCTGTCGAGCCTCGGGCAGTGGTGGGCCGACCAAGTGGCCGACAAGTCCACGATCATCGGCACGCTCGCGGTCTCCGCCTCGGGCCGGTCGTTCTACTACACGCTGCTCTACTCGCTGACGATCGTCTGGTTCGGCATCCTGCGGATCCGGCGCCGCAAGACCCCCTACGTCAAGCTGCAGACGCTGTCGCTGATCGCGATCCAGGTCCTGCCGCTGTTCCTGCTGCCGGAAGTGATCCTGCCGTGGCTCGGCTACAACGGTTGGTTCGACAGCGGGGTCGGCCGCTGGTTCGCCGACTCGTTCTTCGAGTCGTACATCTCGGCCGACGCGCTGGCCGCACACGACTGGCCGAGCGGCTACCACCCGCGCGCCTACTGGCGCTCGTACGGCTTCGTCCTCGCGTGGCCGTTGATGGTCTACAACATCTTCACGCCCTCGCCGATCTGGCCGTGGATCGTCCTCGGATCGGTGCAGACGTTCGTGTTGATCCCGCTGCTGGTCCGCAAGTGGGGCAAGGGCGCCTACTGCGGCTGGATCTGCTCGTGCGGCGGCCTCGCCGAGACGATGGGCGACACGCTGCGCGACAAGATGCCGCACGGCCCGGTCTGGAACCGTCTCAACATGCTCGGCCAGGCGATCCTCGGGATCGCATTCGTGATGCTCGCGCTGCGGATCTGGGGTTGGGCGAACCCCGGCGGCGCGATCGACAGCGTGTTCGACACGCTGCTGAACGGCAGCAAGAACGCCGAGGGCAAGCTCGTCCAACCGGTGAGCTGGAAGTGGGGCGTCGACGTCCTGCTCGGCGGGGTCCTCGGCGTCGGCCTCTACGTCAAGTACTCGGGCCGGGTGTGGTGCCGCTTCGCCTGCCCGCTCGCCGCGCTGATGCACGTCTACGCCAAGTTCTCCCGGTTCCGGATCCTCGCCGACAAGAAGAAGTGCATCTCCTGCAACGTCTGCACGTCGGTCTGCCACATGGGCATCGACGTCATGAACTTCGCCAACAAGGGCCTGCCGATGAGCGACACCGAGTGTGTGCGCTGCAGCGCCGGCGTGCAGTCGTGCCCGACGGGAGTGCTCGAGTTCGGTGAGGTGGACCCGGCGACGGAGGAGATCACGCGTCGCGATCGCCTGCCGGCGTCGCCGGTGCGCGTGCGCGAGAGCGGGTCAACGGCCGCCCGCACCACGGGCGCGCGGGCGCGGGGTGAGAACGACTGAAGATCGGTCAGAAACCACGGATTGCCGCCGATCCGAGACGCGTTCCTTCTTATGGTCCAGCCA
>JAGQQZ010000606.1 GCA_020425915.1 Planctomycetota bacterium
GGCCCGTGGGCTGAAGATCACCTGGCAGCTCCCCGCCGGCACGCGTTCGGAGATCATCGACGACGAGGTCGCGAAGCTGCTCGTCCAGTCGGGTTGCCGGTCACTCAATCTGGCACCCGAGTCCGGGTCCGAGCGCACGCGCAAGCACATGAAGAAGATGTTGACCGACGAGAAGCTGTTCCGAGCGGCGCGCGCTGCGACGCGGAACGGGCTCAACGTCGGGATCTTCCTCGTGCTCGGCTATCCGACCGACGAGCCGGTCGACATGAAGGCGACGGCGAAGATGTGTCGCAAGCTCGCGCGCGTCGGGGTCGACGACGTGTCCGCGGGGTTCTTCTTCCCGTTGCCCGCGACCGAGATCTTCGGCGAGCTCCAGCAGCAGGGCCGTGTCGTCCTCGACGATGACTTCCTCAAGCTCCCGATCTACGTGCACAACAAGTACATGTCGCCGGATCGGAACTACAACCCGAACATGTCGGCGCGTGAGATGACGCGGTGGAAGTACCGCATCGTCGCCGGCTTCTACTTCAACACGCTCCTGTTCCACCCGGGGAAGGTGTTCCGGATCCTCTGGAACTTCTTGCGCGGTCGCGAGACGAGCAAGATGGAGTCGTTTCTGCAGGAAACGAAGCGGAAGTTCTCGTTCCGCCGATCCGAGCGCCGCGGTCGCAGCGGTCGCCCGGAGGTCCCTACGGTCTGAGACTCGTCGAGCGCCGACCCGTCACTTACGGCGATGCGGCACGGGCAACCGGACGGCCGCGCGAGAACTTCCCAGAGTTCTCCGATCGCTCCCAATTGCCCATGGCAACGGGGCTTGTGTTCATCCCAGCGGCGGTTGTCCGCAGGTTTTCCACATCCCGTCCAGTGGCGAATCGAGACCGGTTCTGATCTAATTCCGGCCCGAAGCGATCGAAACTCGATTCGTCGGGACGAAAACGATGCAGGATGTGACCAAGGCAATCCTCCGGGTTCTCGAGGAAGGGACCCCCGAGTTGCGCATTGCCGCCGCGCAGATTCTCGGCGAGGTCCGACCGTCGGACGCCGCGGTCGTCAACGCGCTCGGGGTGCAACTCCAGCGCGGCGAGCCCTACCTCGCGCGCTACGTGCTCGAGGCGCTCGCGAAGATCAACACGAAGGGTGCGATCAAGGAACTCGTCGCCCGCGTCGGAGAAACCGGGCCCGAGGGCGACCTCGTCGCGCACCTCCTTCGCTCGGCGGGGGACCAGGTCGCTCCGATGCTGTGTGAAGTATTCGATGACTCCGATCTGCCGACCCAGATGCGGATTCTCGAGATCCTGGGCGAGCAGGCATCCGCCGACGCGGCGGAGGTCATGGAGAAGGCGCTCTACACGCCTGAACTCACGGCCATCGCCGGAGATGCGCTGGTCGCTGGACTGGCGGACGCGATCCCTGGCAACAAGCTGCGATACTTCAAGGACCGCCTGAAGAAGGCGATCACGAAGGGTGAGTCGGCGTCCGAGGTACAGGGCCAATTGCTCCGCTTGCTTGCGCACGTCGATCCGAAGGGCGCTCGCGCGGCGCTCGTCAAGGCGACGGAGCCAGGCAATCCGCCCGGGGTTCGTCATGCGGCGCTCGAGAGTCTCGCCGAGATCGCCCTCACGCCGACCCAGGCGGTCGCGATGCTCGACTACCTCACGGACAACGATGCGCGCGTCGTGGAGGCGACCGCGGAGCTGCTGACCAGCCACGACAAGTGGAGTCCGACTGGAGTGGCACAGCTGCGCAAATTGTTGTCGTCGCGTCGTGAGCCGTTGCGTCTGTTCGCGATCCGGGCGTTCCGCAGCGTGCCGTCCGCCGACGTCGTCAAGACGCTCGTGCAGCACTTGCTCGGCGACGTCCCCGCGATGAGCGAAGCCGCCAGCGAGGCGCTCTCCCACAACCCGAAGGCGGTCGACGCGCTGTTGCGAGCACTGTCGCACGAGAAGGA
>JAGQQZ010000607.1 GCA_020425915.1 Planctomycetota bacterium
CGACCGCCGAGGAACCGGCCGACCTCGGCGCGGTTGAGTCCCTCCCGCACGCAGAGCCAAGCGAGGACCTTGCGCGCGTGACTCGCGCGGCGTCGCTGGCTCTGGCCAACGAGTTCTTCGAGCGACACGCCGAGCGCTTCCGACACCCGGCGCTGCACGCGATCGAACAGCGAGCGCGGTTCGATCAGCTGCCAGTAGCGCTCATGCGTACGCCCGCCGTCCCGCTCGAGACTCCACGCCTTGCGCAGCTCCGGATAGCCCCCACGGACGTTTCGCGCGAGCTCCTCGATCGGCAGAGCACGACCGTTCATCGACGGCTTGCCCTCGAGCGCGCGGAGGAACTGCAGCCGCCCGCTCAGAGTCGGCAGATCGATACGCGCGACGAAGCCGGACAGGAACCAAGTCCGCAGCGTCGCGTCGAGGTTCCAGACCTCGCCGGGATGCCACCGAGACACGAGGATCGTCGGCTGGCGTAGACCCCGTCGAATCTCGAGCACCTTGCACAACTCGCGCTGCAGGCGATTGTGCCCGGACAACCGGTGCACCTCGTCGATGACGAGGGGCATCGGCTTCGACAGCTCCTCGCGAAGGCCGGCGACCCTTCGCTCCTGCAGCGCGGCCTGGAACACCTTGATCAGGTGCGGACCGTCGAACGACAGGACGCGTGCCCGGCCATGCCCACGCCACCAGGAGAGCAGGAAAGACTTTCCCGAGCCGCTGGGTCCGTGGAAGTAGAAGATCGGAGACGGGAGTTCGCGACCCTCGATCAGCGAACCGAGCGTCAGGAACACCTGCTCGTTCGCCTCGTCGACGACCGGCCGCGTCGGACCGACGTCGACCCCGTCCGGCGTGAACGCGGTGGGCGTCGGATCGACCCTCACGCTCAGCTGGGTACCGATCTCGGTCGAGAGCACCTCCGCGATGAGGCTCGCGTAGAGCTTGCCGACGTGCTCGCAGGCGAGCCGATTCGGCGCCTCGAGGTGGACGACGCCCCGCTCGAGCGCCATCGGCCGCAGTTCGCTCAACCAGGCGTCGAACGCGGCGGAACCGACCCGTTCCCGGAGCTTCTCCGCGGCGTTCGACCAGGAAGACTGCAGCAGCGCGAGCATGAGCCGCGCGAGCGTACCCCCACTGGTTCGGGCCGACCAGGATTTGTCCGCCGGGATCCGATCAGCGCCAGAGGTCGGCGAGTTCCCGCGCGGTCGCGGCCGCGTCCGAGTCCGGGGCCTCCTGCTCGGCGCGCTCCAGGGCCTGAATCGCCGCAGGGACGTCGTCCAACCGCTTCAGCACCCTCGCGAGTTCGACGCAGGTCTCCGCCTGAGCGGTTCGGAACTCCGGCGAGTCGACGCTCGGGACCTCGTCGGCTCCCAGGAATTCCCGATCGACGGACGGCGGGACCGTCAGCGCGACGCGGAACTCGCGGGCGGCCTCCCGCCATTGGCCGGTCTCGACGAGGGCGCGCCCCAGCCGCACATGCAACGACCGCATGAACGGGTCGATCTGCACGGCCTCGTCGAGCAGCTTCGCTTCGTTCCGGAAGCTGCCCGCGTCGTGCTCCCATTCGGCGAGCGTCAGCCTGGGTTCGAACGCCCGCGCCGTCAGACCACAGAACATCTTCAGCTCCATCATCGCCTCGGCGCGCTTGCCCTGCTTGTTGTAGATCCGGCCGAGCAGCAGCGGCGGAGCCACGCTCTGGTCGGTACAACGCGGCCAGCAGCGTTTCGCCGCCAGGAACTGACGCGCCGCGGCGTCCAGGTCACCGAGATTCGCGAGCAACTTGCCGTAGGCGATCCGCGAATCGAAATCGTCGGCTCCGTTGGCGAAGCCCGCCTCGAACGCCTCCACCGCGCCATCGGAGTTGCCGCGCGCGAGCAACAGGTTCGCGTACACGAGCTTCGCCTCGGCATGGTCGGGATCCACGGCGAAGACCTGTCTCAGTTGGTCCGCTGCGTCGACGCCAATCCCGCGCTGAAGCATCGCCCAGGCCAGCGAGACGTGGGCGTCGAGTTCCTCGGGATGCGCCCGGATCCGATCGGTCAAGCGCGCCACCGCCCGATCGTCCCAGCGCGGAACGATGCGTAGGTCATCGATCAATTCGTCCCGCACGTAAGCCAGGAATCTCGCGTCGAACTCCCGCGTGTCGATGCCGAACGATCGCTCGAAGATCTCCTCCTGCGCGACGTCCTCGCCATAGAGCCGCAACATCTCGAGCACGCGATCGAAACCGAACTCGCGCGCGAGGAAGTCGACCACGAGTCCGCCCTGGTAGTAACCGAACAGGATCCGCGGCCCACGGAACAGCCGGTTGAGCAGACGAACGGGTGGAATCTGCCCGTTGTGGTACGCATCGAGGAGTTCGCGCTCCATCCCACGCTCCCACGCCCGGTTCTTCTGTCGCTCCTCGTAGACGGAGAACCCCTCGGTCAGCCAACGCGGCACGCGCGACTTGCTGAGCGCGAGCGTCAGCACGTGCGTGTATTCGTGCCACACCGTCGCCGTCCACATGAAGTCGTTCTTGCGGAGGTCGTTGTCTCCGGGCGCCACCAGCGTGACCAGCTTGCCGAAACACGCCCCGAGCGCCGTGAAGCCCCGGAACCCGATCGTTCGCACCGAGAAGTCGTCCCAGGTGTGGAGGACCTCGATCGTCACCGGGTCGTCGGGCACGTATCCGTACTTCTCGCCCAGAGCACGCGCCGCCTCCTGCTGGAACGGAATCAGGTACTCCGACAGCACTTCGCGATCGTCGCGGTGGAAACGGAACACGAAGCGCTCGGTCTCGATCCGCTCGTACTCCTCCTCGAGCAGGTCTTCGATCGCGAGCATGTTGTGCCGCCATGGATTGACGAAGCCCGCCTGCAGTTCCGCAGCGCGCTGCAGCAGTCGCCGGGCCCGATCGCTCGCACCGGTGTAGATGCACGCCTTGGCGAGCCCGTGCAGGACGTCGATCGAGTCGGGCGCCCGCTTCTGTGCCTGTTCGTACGCAGGGATCGCGTCCGCGAATCGGTAGAGCGCCACCAGCCGATCACCGAGCGCCAGGTCCAGCCCCGCGAAGCCGGGATCCACTTCGAGAGCACGGCTGCGGAAACGCTGCTCTGCGTCGGGATTCCCCCGCAGCCGCGCAGCCGCCGCGCGTTGCGCGAGCGCCTCCTTGTCGTTCGGGTTGATCTCGAGCGCCTGGTCCAGGACACGAGCGCCCTCGACGAACCGGCGGTCGTCGAGCAGACGTGTCGCGCTCAACGTGAGCGCATCGACGCTGTTCGGGTTGATCGCGAGTGCTCGGTCGAGCAACTCGGCTGTGATCGACGGGTCGAGAACGCCGTTCGTGCTGCGGATCCGGTACAGCGTGAGCAGGGCCTCCTCGAGGTCACCGTGTTGCTCGAGCACCTTCTTGATGACAGCCTCACCGTGCTCGTGTTGGTTCGATTCGCCGAAGGCCAAGAATCGCAACCAACCCAGCAGGATTCGCGGCATCGGCTCATCAGGGGCCTGCCGAATCGCTTCGACGAGCAGTGCACTCGCCTGCTCGTAGTCGCCGCGCGTCGCGAGCCGCATGTGCGCACACGCGATCCACGCGATCGCGACGGGCTCGCGCGTCGCCTCGCGACGAGAGGCTCCGACGACTTCGGTCCAGATCGCGCGCGCGTCGTCGACGCGTCCGACCTCGTCGTAGAGTTCGCCGAGGCGACACGCCACCCGCGGGTCGGACGGCGCGGACTCGTGTTCGCGCTCGAGGAGGTCGATCGCCGCGGAGTACTCGCCCACCGCCGCGTGGATCCGGGACGACAACCACGCGAACTCCGGGCGACTCCGCTCCGCCGCGGGCAGCGCCGCGATCTGCGTCTGCAGACTCCGATACTCGCCGGAGTCGAACGTCAGCTCGAACGAGCCGAGTCGAGCGGCGCGAACCACTCGCTCGCTCGGCCCTTCCCCACCGACCCCGAAGTCCTCCGCGTCGGCGAGGATCTCGTCGAAGATCGCCGCGGCGCGCGCGCGCTTGCCGCTCGACGCGTAGCGTTCGGCCGCTCGGAGGTCCTCGAGATAGGGGTCCTCTTGCCCGAAGGCGGATCCCGCCACGAGCAGCGCGAGCACGGCGGACGAGAGTCGACGATTCGCGGACGATCGCATCTCCCCAAGTATCGTCGATTCGACCCGGGGCTACATGAGTTCCCGGGCGAACTCGGCACGGACCGCGATCCGCTCAGAGGCCGTATTCGCGGATTCGACGGTAAAGGGTTCGCTCGCTGATCCCCATCGCCTTCGCCGCCTTGACGCGATTTCCGCCGGTCAACTCGAGCGTGACCCGGATGTGGTTGCGCTCGACGTCCTCCGCGGTCTTGCCGGCGAGCCAGTGCCAGGGATCGCGGTCGGTCGGCGCCGGACGTCCGAGTTCCGGCGGCAGGTCGTTGACCGTGAGGATGTTCCCGCGCGCCCGGACGACCATGCTCTCGACCGCGTTGCGCAGTTCGCGGACGTTTCCGCGCCATTCGTATCCGACCATCGCGACCAGCGCGTCGCGGTCGATCGACTCGACGTGCTTGCCGTGGTGCTCGCTGAACTTCCGCAGGAAGTGCTCGACGAGCAGCTTGATGTCGCTCGGACGCTCGCGCAGCGGCGGCATGTCGATCGTGACGACTTTGAGTCGGAAGTAGAGATCCTCCCGGAACTCGCCGGCCTCGATCTTCTTCTCGAGGTCCGCGTTGGTGGCCGCGAGCACTCGAACGTCGACCGGCTGGGTCTTGTTCGAGCCGACGCGGGCGACTTCGCGCTCCTCGAGCACACGCAGGAACTTCACCTGCGTCCCGACCGGCATCTCGCCGACTTCGTCGAGCAGGATCGTGCCGCCGTTCGCGTATTCGAACTTCCCCTGGTGATCGGATATCGCGCCCGTGAACGACCCCTTGACGTGCCCGAACAGCTCGCTCTCGATCGTGCCTTCGGACATCCCTCCGCAGTTGATCGCGACGAACGGCCTGCCGCGACGGGGCGAGAGGTTGTGGATCGCGCGCGCGACCAACTCCTTGCCGGTGCCGGACTCGCCGTTGATCAGCACCGACGCATGCGTCGGAGCGATCTGACGAATCAGGTCCAGGATCCGCAGGATCTTCGGATCCTGACCGATGATCCCCTCCAAGCCGTACTCTCGCGCGACGGTCTGACGCAACTCATCGAACTCGATGGCCTGGCGATAGTCGTCGACGCACTTGAGAACCTTTGTCCGCAGCTCGGCGAGGTCAGGCGGCTTCTCGATGTAGTACGAGGCGCCCGCCTCCATCGCGCGCACGGCGACCTCGCGACCGCCGTGGCCGGTCAGCATCAACACGCGACATGCCGGATATCGCTCGTTCGCATCGCGGAGCACGTCGAATCCGTCGAGCCCCTTCATCACGAGGTCGGTCACGACGACGGCGAACTCCCGCTCCGCGAGCGCATCGAGCGCGGCCTGCCCCGAGTCGACGACGGTGATGTCGAGCGGCAGTGAGGCGAGCGCCTCCGCCAGGGTGTCGCGAAGTGCCTCGTCGTCGTCGACGAGGAGAATCGGTTCGCGCCTCACGACGGCTCCCCGGTCTCGGGCGAGCCACCCGGCAATCGGATCGTGAATTGCGTCCCCTTGCCGACCTCGGAAGCGAGCTCGATCGATCCGCCGTGCTGCTCGACGATCCGCCGCACGATCGGCAGCCCCAGTCCCGTACCGGACTTCTTCGTGCTGAAGTACGGCCGGAACGCCTGGTCGCGCACTTCGGGTGTCATGCCTTCGCCCGTGTCCGTGACGCGGATCAGCACCCCGCCATCGTCGCGCCGCAACGTGATCATGATCTCGTCACCGCGCTTCGACGCCTGCGCGGCGTTGCGCACGAGGTTCAGGAGGACCGCCCGGATCTGCGCAGGGTCGACGGACACCGAATCGACCGACGACTCGAGGTAGGAGCGCAGCGCCATGCCCTGCTCGGCCAGCTCGGGCGTGATGAACTCGACCAGCTCGGAGATCAGTTGCTCGAGCGACGTCGGCTTGCGATCGAGCTTCGGCACCCGCACGAACCCGAGGAACTCGTCGAGGATGCCCTGCAGACGCTTGACCTCTTGCTCGATCGTGTCGAGTCGCCGGACGACGCGCTTGTCGCGCGGAGTCTCCGCCGCCCCGAAATCCTCCTTGACCAACTGCAGATTGAGGCCGATCGTCGACAACGGGTTGCGGATCTCGTGAGCGAAGCCGGCGAACAACGCGCCGAGCTGAGCCAGTTGCCGCGTACGGATGCGGTCCTCGGCGTGTTCCGACTTCATGAGGTTCGCGAACGTAATGCCCTCTGCCGGTAGGAGTCAATTTTCACGATGGTCATCGAGCGGCTCGAGTTGCGTGCGGGAGAGGGCCCCGACCGGACCGACGTCGCGAACGTCGCCGCCGCGATCCGCGCCGGCAAGATCGTCGTGCTGCCGACCGAGACCGTGTACGGCTTCGCCGCGCTCCCGGAACACGCGGATCGGCTGCGAGAACTGAAGGGTCGCGAAATCGATCACCACTTCACCGTACACATCGGCGATCTCGGACTCCCGGCGATCGAGGACCCGCGCGCACAGCGGCTGATCGAGGGCTTCTGGCCCGGCCCCCTGACGATCGTCCTGCCGCACGGCGACGGAACCTGCGGCTGGCGGATGCCCGACCACGAGTTCACGCGCGCCGTGATCGACGCGGCGCGGCCCACTGGGATCCTCATGACGAGCGTCAATCGATCCGGTCAGCCACCGGCGGCCACGGCGCACGAAGTCGAGGCAGCGTTCGGCGACCAGGTCGACCTGCTGGTCGTGGACGATCCCGGAGAATCCCACCCGGCATCGACCGTCGTCCGACTGGACGGTTCCGGAATCACGATCCTCCGGCAGGGATCGATCGACGCCGCGGAGATCGAACGCTGCCTCGCGACGACGATCCTGTTCGTCTGCACGGGCAACACGTGCCGATCGCCACTCGCGGAAGTCATCGCCAAGCACGAGATCGCGCGTCGGCTCGACGTCCCCGCCGAAGATCTCGCCGCGCACGGCATCGACGTGCGCAGCGCCGGAGTCGGTGCCGGCGCGGGCGCGCCAGCGAGCGAGCACAGTGTGGCGGCGGCGGCCGAGATCGGACTCGACCTCCGGGCGCACCGCTCACAACCCGTCACCCCGGATCTCCTGGACCGCGCGGACGCCGTCCTCTGCCTCTCGGACTCCCACGCGTCGACGATCCTCTCCTTCATGCCAGAACTCTCCGATCGCGTCGCGCTGCTCGACCCGACGGGCGAGGCGATCCCCGACCCGTTCGGCGCGAATCTCGACGAGTACCGACGCACGCGGGACCGGATCCGAGAGTGCGTCCTCGCGCGGGTGGACGAGTGGTTCGGCGAGCCTCAGGACTCGCCCTGATCGCGCTCGAGATCCCTGATCCGCCGACGGATCTCCGGTAGATCTCCGAACACATGCAGCGTGCGCGCCCACCGCGTTCGATTCTGCAGCGGATACCCCATGTAGTCGCCTGGCTCGTCGACCGAGGTGAGGAGCACGGAGTTGCCGCCGACACGCACGTCGTCGACGACGCGCAGGTGCCCGGCCGAGACGACGTGACCACCGAGCGTCACCCGTTCGCCGAGCGTCGTGCTCCCTGCGAGCGCGCAGAACGCGGCGATCGCAGAATCGGCACCGATCGAGCAGTTGTGCGCGATGTGCACGAGGTTGTCGATCTTCACTCCCGATCCGATCCGAGTCGCTCCCATCGTGCCGCAGTCGATCGCGCAGTTCGCGCCGATCTCGACGTCGTCGCCGACCTCGACCGTGCCGACCTGCGGCACCTTCTGCCACCGACGTTCGGCGTCCGGGCCGAGATCCGGCGCGTAGCCGAACCCGTCACTGCCGAGCACGCTGCCCGCGTGGATCATGACGTTGCGACCGAGCCGAACCCGGTCGTAGAGCACGGCGCGAGGATGCAGCACGCAACCCTCACCCACGTCGCAGTCGGCGCCGACGACGACGCCGGCGAGCAACACCGCGCCGGGACCGATCCGCGTCCGCGCCCCGACGACGACGTGCGGACCGATCTCGACCGGTTCGGCCAGTTCCGCGCTCGGATCGACGACGGCCGTGGGGTGCACGTCGGACTCGGTGGCGCGTCGAACCGGGAAGAACCGCGACGCGATCCGCGCGAACGCGAGCGAGACATCGGCGACGACGATCTGCGTCGCGGCGTGCCCCTCGAGCGGTTCGAACACCAACAACGCGCCGGCGCCGCTCTCACGTGCCAGCGCGAGAGCCTTCTTGTCACGCACGAACCCGAGCTGGCTCGGTCCGGCGAGCCGCAGATCGTTGACGCCGTCGATCACGAGATCGCCATCACCCCGCACGTCACCCCCGACGAGGCGGGCGAGGTCGGCGACGCGCGCACCGGCCGCCATCACGCGATCTCGCAGTCGCGCTCCCGCACGACGGCGACGACCTGCTCGGGCGAATCCGTCTCGACCAGCGCCGTCCGGATCTCCTCGCGCGAGAGCAACTTGGCGATCTCGGCGAGTGTCTTGATGTGCAGCAGCTTCTTCTCGCGAGGGATGATCAGTCCCACGACGATCCGCGCCGGCTCGCCGTCGAGAGTGTCGAACGGTACGCCATCGGGCGCGATCGCCAGGATCGCGATCACCTCCTCGATGCCGTCGACAGCGGCGTGCGGGATCGCGATCCCGTGCTCCATCCCGGTCGTCATGCTCTTCTCACGCGTGACGAGCGCATCGTGGACCGTGTCGAAACGGGTCTCCGGCAGAGCGCCGGCTTCGACGGCAGCTCGGGTGATCTGCCGGATCACGTCCCACTTGTCGGTCGCGCGCAGCGGGTGCACGACGAGTTCAGGGGTCAACAGGGCGGACAGCTTCATCAGTCTCGAACGAATCGCGCAACCGTATGCGGGACCTTCGTGTACGCGCAAACGGAAAGGATGAAAACCCCCGTGTCTTTGACTACTGTCCGCGGGAATACCGGTCCGGCGAACTCCGTCTGACCGAGCCTCAGACCCGGCCGCGACGGCGGCGCAACGTCGGACACACATACGAGAACCGAAAGAACGGCTCAGACGGACGTGATGGAGACAGAGCAAATCGCGGCGCGGAGCGCCCGGATCGGCATCTTCGGGATGCTCTTCGGCCTGACCATGCTGGCCCTGCCGAGCCCGGCGCTGGCGCAGGGACAGGAGCCGACCGAAGCCGAGGGGATCGACCTCCAATTCGTCGAGGGCGGTCGGATCGCGGTCTCGGTCGACGAGAATCGCGGCGTCGCGATGCTCGACTTCATCAAGCTCGCGGAGCAGATCACGAAGAAGACGTTCGTGTTCAGCGATGCGGACATGAGCGCGAACCCGACGATCACGTTCGTCGGCACCGTGACGCTGCCGCGGACCGAGTTCTTCGGCTTCTTCCAGACGATGCTCTACATCAAGAGCTTCGCCTGTGTGATTCGCAACACCGGCGACTCGCAAGTCGTCGAAATCGTCAACATGCAGGGCGCCAAGCGCGGCGAGATCAGCACGAGTTCGCTGTACGTCGCGCCCGAGGACATCGCGGAGTACGCCAACCAGACCGGGGTGACGATCCTGACGTCGGTCCCGCTGCAGCACATCAAGGCGACGACGGCGACGACGACGCTGCGACCGTTCTTCACGGCGACCGGACAGGTGGGCAACCTCAGCACCGGCAACGTCGGCAACGATCGCGCCCTGCTGCTGCAGGGGTTCGGTCCGCAGGTGTACGCCGCCTACCAACTGCTCCGGCTCGTCGACGTTCCGCCCGAACTCCCCGAGCAGGAGACGCGGGTCGTGGAACTCGCCTACGCGACCGCCGAGGAACTCGAGCCGATCCTGACCAAGGTGCTCGAGGACCGGTCGCGGCGGATCGAGCAGCAAGCCGGCCCGACGGGCGGCAACCTCCCGACCGGGCGAGGCTCGCAGCTCACGATCAGCGGACTCGCGTCGCACAACTCGCTGCTGATCAGCGGGAGCCCGGACGAAGTCATCAGCGCGCTGGACCTGATCGCCAAGCTCGACGTCCCGCTCGAGGCCTCGACCGGTGACATCCACGTCATCCAGCTCCGAAACGTGCTGGCCGAAGACCTGCAGACGACGCTCCGGAACTTCATCCAAGAGGACCTGCAGGCAGCCCAGCAGGCGCAGTCGACCGCGGGCGCTTCGCCGCAACGACGCGAACGCAAGACCGTGATCGTCGCGCACACCGAGAGCAACAGCCTGCTCGTCTCGGCGACGCAGACGAAGTTCAAGCAGCTCGAGCGCATGATCAAGAACCTCGACAAGCGCCAGCCGCAGGTCATGATCGAGGCGGCTCTGGTCGAACTCACGACCGACGACCTGGATACGCTCGGCGTCGAGATCGGCATCCTCGACATCGGCGCGAACGAGTTCACGCGCGGCTTCGGCTTCTCGCAGTTCGGAATCTCGAACTACCAGGACACCGACGACGACGGTTTGCCCGACACGCGACTGCCGGACTTCGAGAACCCGCTGCAGGGCATCACGGGCGGCATCATCGCCAGCGACGACTTCGCGATCCCGCTGATCGTCAACGCACTGCAGCAGGACAACCGTGCGAACATCCTGTCGCTGCCGAGCGTGGTGGTGAACAACAACCAGACCGCAGCCGTGAGCTCGAAGGAAGTGCGTCCGACGACCACCACGAGTCAGGGCACGGCGACGACGCAGAGCGGTGTCGGACCGGACCAAGAGGCCGGTATCGAGCTCAGCATC
The DNA here is from genome assembly GCA_020425915.1 of Planctomycetota bacterium. Taxonomy (GTDB): domain Bacteria; phylum Planctomycetota; class UBA1135; order UBA1135; family UBA2386; genus JAGQQZ01. The sequence continues at coordinate 10,763 of JAGQQZ010000607.1, forward strand.
TCCCCGACGATCTCGAACGACGACTACCTCCGGCTCAACATCACGCTGAACGTCAGCCGGTTCTTGACGACCGCGGACCCGAACGCGATCACGGGTGGCCCCCGCACCGAGCGTGAGGTCCAGACCCAGGTCACGCTCCCGAGCGGCCACACGATGGTCATCGGCGGTGTCATCGAGGACACCGAGAGCTACTCCGACTCCGGGGTCCCGTACCTGAAGGACATCCCGCTGCTCGGCGCGCTGTTCCGTCGTTCGACCGAACAGACGATCAAGACCAACCTCTACTTCTTCATCACGCCGACGATCCTCGACGACGACGAGTTCGCGGATCTCGCCGAGCTGACCCAACGAAAGAAGCTCGAGTCCGCGCAGTACATCGGCCACCGCCGCCTCCGGATCGTCGATCCGAACTGGACCGGTGGGACCAGCACGCTCGAGGACACCGGCGCGACGATCGAGGACATCGACCGGCTCGGTGGCTTCGACTTCCCCCACTACAACCGTCCGTCGACGCCGCCCTCGCTCGACCGCCTCCCGATCGAAGAGATCGAGAAGGAGGCGCGCGAGCGCGAGACGCCGCCGAGCGACGAGACGAACGACGAGGGACGCTGATGCTGCAGGATCGGATTCGCGAAGGACTGCTGCGCAACGCGGGCCTGACCGACGAGCAGATCGCCGACGCGATCCGCAACGAGCGTGAGAGCGGCCAGAGCCTCGACCAGGTGCTGGTCGGCCGCAACCTGATGCCCGAGGCGAAGTGCCTCGAGTTCTTCTCCGACTTCCTCGGGCTCGACTACCGCCCCTCGCTCGAGGGCGTCTCGGTACCGATCGACTTCATCCAGAACGTCCCCGTTCAGTTCGCCCGCTCGCACGGCCTGATCGCGATCTCGGCCGAAGACCGCCTGGTGAAGGTCGCGACGCACCGCCCGCTCGACGTGCGTCCGATGGACGACCTCGCGACGATGATGGAGTCCGAGGTCGAGGCCGTCCTCGCTCCACGCTCCGAGATCGCGAACCTGATCAACCGCGCCTACCGCCACAAGGCGGACGGCGTCGACGAGGCCCTCGGGGACATCGAGGATCAGGACATCATCGGCCTCGCCGAGACGATCGACGAGTCCGAAGACCTGCTCGACGTCGCCAACAAGGCGCCGATCATCAAGCTGGTCAACATGCTGCTGTTCCAGGCGCTCAAGCTGCGTGCCTCGGACATCCACCTGCAGCCGTTCGCCGACCGTCTGCAGGTTCGCATGCGCGTCGACGGGATCCTCTACGACACGGAGTCGATCCCGAAGAAGGCTCAGGAGGCGATCGTCTCGCGGGTCAAGGTCATGGGGAAGATGGACATCGCCGAGCGGCGGATGCCGCAGGACGGCCGCGCGTCGATCCGCATCGGCGATGGCGACGTCGACGTCCGTATCTCGACGGTCCCCGTGCAGAACGGCGAACGCATCGTGTTCCGGATCCTCGACAAGACGACCAAGGTCTACTCGCTGGACCAGATCGGCCTGAACGAGGACGACCGCAAACTCATCGAGCGCTACATCCACTACTCGCACGGGATGATCTTCGTGACCGGACCGACCGGTTCCGGCAAGACGACGACGCTCTACGCCGCGCTCAACGAGATCAACTCCGCGACGCTGAACATCCTGACGATCGAAGACCCGGTCGAGTACGCACTCGACGGCATCAGTCAGGTCCAGGTGAACACGAAGAAGGGGCTGACGTTCGCGGCGGGCCTACGCTCCTTCCTGCGTCAGGACCCGGACGTCATGATGGTCGGTGAAGTGCGGGACAACGAGACCGCGGACATCGCGATCCGCGCGGCGCTGACCGGCCACTTGGTGTTCTCCACCGTCCACACGAACGACTCCGCTTCGACGGTGACGCGGATGCTCGACATCGGCGTCGAGCCCTACCTCGTATCGTCGTCGCTGCTGTGCGTCATCGCCCAGCGCCTGGTCCGGACCGTCTGCCCCAACTGCAAGGAGTTGGTCGAGCCCAACGAGCAGATGCGGTTCAAGATCGAGGACCTGCGACTCACGATCGATCAGTTCCCCGACGGCATGGTCGCGACCGGCCGCGGTTGCGACGAGTGTTTCCGCTCAGGTTTCGCCGGGCGAACGGCGATCTACGAGGTGATGCCGATCGACGCCGTGATCCAGGACCAGATCGTCAACAAGCGGACCGCGAGCGACATCAAGCGCGGCGCGCTCGAGCGAGGTCTACGGACCCTGCGCATGAACGGCGTCGAGAAGGTGCTGCAGGGAATCACGACCCCCGAAGAGGTGTTGCGCGTCACCCAACTCGACGTGTAGACCGGACCCCCCACGAGCCGAGCCCGTGCCGATCTTCGAATACAAGGCCGTCGACAGTGAGAACAAGGCGCGCAAGGGAATCGTCGATGCCGACTCCCCGCGCGAGGCCCGACTCAAGCTCAGGCACGACCGGCTGTTCGTCACGGACCTGCGCGAGACCGCGTCGAGGCGCAAGAAGCGCAAGATCGCGATCAAGGGGATCACGGGCGTCGAGGCGCCGAACAAGCAGCGCAACGACCAGATCGCCGCGGTGACCCGACAGATGGCGTCGCTGTTGCGCGCCGGCATCCCGCTCGCCGAGGCGCTGCGGATGGTCATCGAGCAGGCTCCCGATCGGAAGATCGAGGCGGTGTTCCGCGACATCCGCGAGAAGGTCACGCAGGGCCTGACGCTGGCTGACGCCGTCAACCAGCACCCCGCGTACTTCACGGAGCTGTACTCGAACATGGTCCGCGCCGGCGAATCGTCCGGCGCGCTCGACCACGTCATGGTGCGACTGGCGTCGTTCCTCCAGGCGCAGGCGCGCCTGAAGAACAAGGTCGGCGCCGCGATGGTCTATCCGTCGATCATGATCATCGTCGGCCTGATCGTCGTCGCGGTGCTGATGACGGCGGTCGTTCCGCAGGTCACGCAGCTGCTGCGCGGCCAAGGCCGCACGCTGCCGTTCGCGACCCAGGTGCTCGTCGACACGAGCGAGTTCCTGCAGAACAACTGGTTCCTGCTGCTCGTCGGCATCCTGCTGCTGACGATCCTGTTCCAGCTGTTCATCAACTCGCCGAAGGGCCGTCTGATCTGGGACTCGTTCAAGCTCAAGCTGCCGGTGTTCGGCGACCTGATGCGCAAGCAGGCGGTCGCGCGTTTCTCCACGACTCTCGCGACCCTGCTCCGCTCGGGCGTGCCGGCGCTCCAGGCGCTCAACATCACGAAGGCCGTTCTCGACAACGTCATCTTGACGAACGCGCTGACGACGGTGCACGACCACATCATGGAGGGCACCGACATCGCGACGCCGATGAAGATGACCGAGGTCTTCCCTCCGATGGTCTGCTACATGGTCGGCGTCGGCGAACAGGCCGGCAACCTCGAGGAGATGCTCGAGCGCGTCGCCGACACCTACGACGAGGAAGTGGACCTCGCGACGCAGAAGCTCACCTCCTTGCTGGAGCCGCTGATCATCGTGGTCCTGGCGGCGATCGTCGCCGGCATCGTGGTCGCGATCATCCTCCCGCTGCTCGAACTGCAGAAGGTCAAGTAAGGCGACTCACTTCGCGCGCGCCTCGGCGATCTGCCGGCGACGCAGCTCGACGATGTGGTCGTGCCACTTCGACAAACCCGCTTCGATCAGCCGCGCGGCGGCGTCGACATCGCGTTCGGCGGCATCGAGTTCGCCCCGGTCGATGAGGAGCTCGGCGCGAGTGAGTCGACACGGAGCGTCACCCGCTTCTGCCAACTCGGGCGGGCGACCGGCACGGAGCAGTTGCTGACGGCCCAACGAGATCACCATCGACGACAACCGGAACGTGTCCGCGTCGTCCTCGTCGAAGAACGAATGGCACTGCATGGTCCGCCGAATCGCCTCGGCGACCCGCTGCACGACGACGTCATCCAGCTCGCGGAACCCATCGTCGACCATGACCTCGTTTCGAGCGTCGAAACGGATGTCGTGACCTTCGATGAGGAGTTCCATGGCCCGCCGGAAGTGTGACAGCGCCAGCCTCGGCCTGCGATTGCGCTGGTAGTAGCGTCCCATCTCGAACTCGGCGCGCTCCGCCGGTCGAAACTGGCTGCGCAGGAACTCGATCGCAGCGTCGGTACCCTCGTTGTACTCGAGGCACTTCGTCTTCGCCTCGATCGCTCGTGCCGACGGCCCCTCGGCCAGCGCGTGGTCGAACGCGTCGAGAGCGGCCTCCGTGTCCCCGAGCAGTTCGTGTGCTTCGCCGAGCATGAGCCAGACCGATTCGTCCGCCAGTTCCATCGCGACGACCTCGCGAAGGGACTCGATGGCGCGTTCGGGCTCCTCTTGGTCGAGCGCGCGTTTCGCCTGGGCCATGAGTTCATGCTTGAGCTTCGTCGATCCACGCCAAACCCCGAGCTGCTGCCCACGGGCTCGCTTCTCGGCTTCGACCAATCGGTCCTCGTACGCCGCCAACTCGGCGAACGGCACGACGACGCCGACCGCGGGAGGCGGGGCGATGTCGCGAACTCGTAGCAGTCCCGTCGCCACGAGGTGCTCACCGAGGTCCGCATCCGCGTCGCGAATGCGGCACTGCACGAATTCGTTCACGATCATCGACGCGTGGAACCCGCGCTGAACTCGGATCCGCTCCACGAGCGCATCTGGATGCGCTCGAAGCCAAGCCTCGAACGCGGCCCGGATCTCGGCGTGCGAAGCCGAGACCGACCCCGCGCGGACCAGGGAATAGACCGCCTCGAGGCGCTCGCCGACCACGCTCGACGGACCGCCCCACCGCACCTTGTTTGCCCGCGGGGGCGGGCCGACCGGTCCATCACCGAGCTTGTTGAAGCGACGGACCCAGCTGCAGATCGAAATGAGTCGCCACCGCGTATCGGACAGGTGACGCATCGAACGCTTCAAGTCGTCACGTGCCTCGCGATCCAACGCCGGGATTCGATCCGGATGGATACGCATTCGCTCGAGCTGATCGGACATGGGCATCATGTCATCGAGGATCACGCTCCAGCACGCTCGCTCCATGACGTCCAACTCCCCCTCGGAACACTCGCGCAGGGGGCGCTCCCCCATCGACGCGGGGAGACGACACTCTCCGTCGCAGAGCGGACATCGGTACGCGCCGCGAAGACCGCAGCGATCACATGCGGAATCGGACGCGGAGCATGAGCACGTGACGAACGCTCTCCCGCGGCACAACGGGCAGGCGATCCACTCGAAACGATCGACGCGCGCAGCGGTGCCGAAACACTCGTCGCAGCCGGTACGACGCGTCGTCGCGCAGAACGCACATCGCGGATCCGTCTTCAGGCAACGGTTGCACGGCAGTCGGCCCCGTGAGAAGCAAGACTCGCACGGTGAGTCCTCGATCTCGCGCCAGACCAGGTGTCCGTCTCCGTCCAAGCAGAGTTCGTCCGGAAGCTCCTGTGCGACCACCGACACGCTACAGAGCAGCACCACCAGAACTCGGGCCCACGCCATCTCGTGCATCCTACCGTGGTTCGCGCGGACGTTCGCACGGCCCCCCTCGCCTCGACGCGATCCGCCCCCTAGGATCCGTCCACCATCGTGCGTTCCGAACTCAACCGTGACGTCCCCGTCGCCCGACCCGGCGAATTCGCGCCGCTGCGGATCGGGCCTCTGACCGTCGATCCGCCGGTCGTGCTCGCACCGATGGCCGGGGTGACGAACGTCGCGTTCCGCACGTTGTGCCGCCGCTTCTCCGAGCAACGCTGCCTGTACGTCAGCGAGATGATCACGGCTCGGAGCTTCGCGATGGGCCACGAGAAGACCCTCCGCCTGGCCGCGTTCGGGCCCGAGGAGCCGATCCGCAGCATCCAACTCTACGGCACCCACCCCGAGAGCCTCGCCGCCGCCGTCCGCGTGCTCCGCGACGAGTGGCAGGTCGACCACATCGACATGAACTTCGGCTGCCCGGTGCGAAAGGTGACCGCGAACGGCGGCGGTTCCGCGATTCCGGCCAGGCCGCGACTCATGGCCCGACTCGTCCGCGCGGTCGTCGACCACGCCGGGGACATCCCGGTGACCGTGAAGTTCCGGGTCGGCATCGACGACGACGTCACGACCTACCTCGATGCCGGACACGTCGCGCAGGAGGAGGGCTGTGCCGCCGTCGCGCTGCACGCACGGACCGCCGCGCAGCTCTACAACGGCGACGCCGACTGGTCGAAGATCGCCGAGCTCAAGGCGCATGTCACCGAGATCCCGGTGCTCGGCAACGGCGACGTGTTCGAAGCGTTCGACGCGTTGCGCATGATGCGGGCGACCGGCTGCGACGGCGTCGTCGTCGGCCGCGGTTGTCTCGGCCGCCCGTGGCTGTTCGCCGAACTCGTCTCCGCGTTCGACGGCCAAGAACCCGCGGATCCCCCGCGCCTCGGGCGCATCGTGGAGATCGCCATCGAGCACGCGGACCTGCTGATCGAGCAGTTCGGCGAGCGCACCGCGATGCATCACATGCGCAAGTTCTCGGGCTGGTACCTGAAGAGCTTCCCGGGCGTGCGTTCACAGATGCCCGCGCTCCATCGGGTCAGCACCCGCGCCGAGCTCGTCGAACTCCTCCGCGCGCTCGACCCCGAACACGAGTTCCCGCCCGCGGCGCTCCGCGCCCGCCGCGCCAAGACCGGGCGGACTCAGCGAGTCGCGCTGCCGGACGGGTACCTGGACGATCGTGACACCGACCGACCGCCGCGCGACGACCCGTTCGAGGTCGATGCCCTCAGCGGCGGATGATCACGAACCGTGCGGCGGAATCGGTGGCAGGCTGACGGAGATCTTCCGCTGCAGCTCGTCGAGCACCTCGGAGATCAGCTGGTACGCCGCGGCGTCCAGTCGTCCGAGGTCGTCGAGGATCTCGATGGCCTCGGTCATGCCTGCCTCCGTCGCACGTTGCACGACCGTCTCGAGCTCTTCGGCGGGCCAGGCCGCGCGACGCTCGCTGACGATCATGTTCTGCTCGGAGACGAGCCGGCTGACGAAGGCGCGCACGGTCTGATCGGTGTCCTCGACGAATCGGACGCTGCCCCGGGTGGCGTCGACGTCCAGCGCCTCTCGCGTTCGGGTCAGGATCCGCTCCCGAATCAGATCCAGCACGATCCGGGTCGGAGCGTGGAGGTCCACCCGGTCAGCTCGGCGCTCCAGGCCGTCCTCGCGGCGCTTGACGGGCGAAGCACCCCCGTCCGGGCGCTTGCCCGTCACGGGAAAATGCACGCCGCGCAGCGGCTCGATCTCGCGAGGATTGCTCACCAGTCGCCTCCAACCCCCATGATCGGAGGTACGACACCGAACTTGACCTCGAGCCACCCCCGCGCGGGGCTTTCGTGTTTGTGGGCTCGGCCCGAGCCCGCTAAATTGCCGCGAGACCATGCTTTCCGGCCATCTGGCCTGAACCGGACCTGACACCTGCTTTGAAATCGCCCGAGACGACGGACCTGGTCGTCATCTCTCCTTCCGGCCTCGACCTCAACCGTATCGACGAGGACGCGCTTCGCGCCGTCGAGCGCTTACAGAAGCGCGGTTCACAGGCGTACCTCGTCGGCGGATGCGTCCGCGACCTGTTGCTCGACGGTCAACCGAAGGACTACGACATCGCGACCTCGGCCCGCCCGGCCCAGGTCAAACGCACGTTCTCCCGCAACTGCCGGATCATCGGGCGTCGCTTCAAGCTCGCCCACCTGCACTTCGACGGCAATCGCAAGATCCTCGAGGTGTCCACCTTCCGGCGTGCGCCGGAAGCCGCCGACGAGAGCGACGACGACGACACGGATCTCCTGATCACGCGCGACAACGAATTCGGCAGCGCGGAGGAAGACGCGAAGCGCCGCGACTTCACGATCAACGCGCTGTTCTTCGACCCGATCCACGACGAGATCATCGACTACGTCGGTGGCTTGCAGGACGTCGAGTCGAGGGTCATCCGCACGATCGGCGATCCGACGATCCGCTTCCGCGAGGATCCGGTTCGCATCCTGCGAGCCGTGAAGTTCGCCAGCCGGCTCGGACTCTCGGTCGATCCGGACACGTTCGACGCGATGGTCGCGGTCGCGCCCGACCTCAAGCGCGCCGCTCCGCCGCGCGTACTCGAAGAGATCCTCCGCCTGTTGCGCAGCGGGTTCGCGCTCGACGCGTTCCAGTTGCTACGCGACGTCGGGGCCCTCGGCGTCATCCTGCCGGACATCGACGCGTTCCTCGGCGAATCCGACGCGCGCGACCGGGTCCTGTTCTGGCGCACGATCGAAGCGCTGGATGCCCGCGTCCGCACCGAAGGTGCGCCGTCCGCGGGAGTGATGCTCGGCGCGCTGTTCCTGCAACCCGTTCTCGCCGAGGCACGGAACGAACCCGACGCGAGCCTCGCGACGATCGCGGAGGAAGTCGTGCAGCCGTTCGCCACGGACCTGCGCGTCCCCCGACGTGAAACCGCCTGCCTCAAGCGAGTCTGCAGCGTCCACGCCCGCTTCACCCAGCGGGGCTCCGGCCGCCGCTTCAAGCCGAGCGCGTTCGCGCAGGACCCCTTCTTCGACGAATCCCTCGAGGTGTTCGCGCTGTCGTGCGCCGCGAGCGGAGAAGGACTCGACGCACTCGAGCGATGGCGACGGATCGCCGACGGATCCGCCGAGCCGAGCCCACGCGTCGAGCAGCGCCCGCGCGGCGACTCCAAGTCCAACGAACCGCGCCGCCGCAAGGAGCGCGGCAAGAAGGGCAAGGGCCGCGCCGAGGGCGGCGGCAAGAAGCGCAAGCGTCGCAGTGAGCGCCCGATCGAGATCGAGACGCTCGAACCGGAACAGGTGGATCTGACGGCGTTCGACATCGAACTCAGCCCGCGACGCGCGCCGACCTTCGGCGCGATCGTCGAAGGCGCGAGCAAGAAGAAGAAGCGTGCCACGATGTCGTTCGAGGAGGACGCCTACAAGCCGCCTCCGCCGCCCGGCTCCTCGCCGAGCGAACCCGTCGCACCACCACCTCCTCCGCCACCGCCGTCCGACGACGAGTTCGGCGACTGGTGACCATGGGCAAGACGCGCAAGATCACGACCGAAGCGCTCCGACGCATGAAGGCGGACGGGCGCAAGATCACCGCGCTGACCGCCTACGACCACCTGTTCGCGAGTCTGCTCGACGACGCGGGAATCGACTTGATCCTGGTCGGCGACTCGGTCGCGACCGTCGTACAGGGTGAGGACACGACGGTGCCCGTCACCCTCGATCAGATGATCTACCACGCGGGCCTCGTCAGCCGAGGAGTTCGACGCGCCTTCGTGGTCGGCGACATGCCGTTCCTGACGTATCGCGTCAGCACCGAGGAGGCGCTCCACAACGCGGGCCGACTCATGCAGACCGCACGAGTCGAGGCCGTCAAGATCGAGGGCGGGCAACCGGTGCTCGATTGCGTGCGACGACTCACCGACGCCGGTATCCCGGTCATGGGTCATCTGGGCCTGACCCCGCAATCGATCCACAAGTTCGGCACCTACCGCGTGCGCGGCGAGGAATCGTCGGAGGCCGAGCAGATCCTGGAAGACGCGCGCTGCCTCGAGCAGGCCGGAGCGTTCGGCGTCGTGCTGGAGAAGATTCCGACCGCGGTCGCCGCGAGCGTCACGCGCGAACTGACGATCCCGACGATCGGGATCGGCGCGGGTCCCGAGTGTGACGGCCAGATCCTCGTGAGCTACGACATGCTCGGACTGTTCACCAGATTCCACCCACGGTTCGTGCGACGCTACCGCGAACTCGCGGCCGAGATCCGCGGCGCCGTCGAATCCTACTGCGCCGACGTGCGCGACGGCGACTTCCCCAACGCGGACGAGAGCTACTGACGCTCGGCGATGCGCGGACTGCTGCTCGACGCCGGACGCTTGACCTTCTCGGCGGACCTGCCCGAACCTCGCCTCGACGAGGGTTCCACCACGGTGCGCGTCGTCCGCGCTGGGATCTGTGCGACCGACCTGGCGCTCGCACGAGGCTACATGGGCTTTCGCGGCATCCCGGGACACGAGTTCGTCGGCGTCGCGCTCGACGGTCCGTTGTGCGGGAAACGAGTCGTCGGTGAGATCAATGCCGCCTGCGGCGCGTGCCCTGCATGCCGCGCCGGACTCGGCCGTCACTGTCCGCAGCGCACGGTGCTGGGGATCCTCGCACACGGCGGTGCGTTCGCGGAACGTCTCCGGCTCCCGACCGAGAACCTGCACGCGGTGCCGGACACGATCGGCGACGACGCGGCCACGTTCACCGAGCCGACCGCCGCCGCGTTCGAGATCGTCGAGCAGCTCGCGCCGGCTCCGGGCACGAGCTGCCTCGTCGTCGGCGACGGCAAGCTCGGTCTGCTGTGCGCACAGGTCCTCGCCGCGCACGGTACCGATGTGACGCTCGCGGGCCGACATCCGGACCGATGCGCCCTGATCCCCCAGCCGGTCGCGTTCCTCGAACGAGCGTTCGAGGCCGGGAGCTCGCCACCGACACGACGATTCGCGTTGATCGTCGAGGCCACCGGCAATCCGGAGGTTCTGCCGCGGCTGTTCGCGGTCGTCGAACCGCGCGGCACGATCGTGCTCAAGACGACGACCGAACGACCGACCCAGCTGGACCTGGCGCCGTTGGTCGTGGACGAGGTCTCGCTCGTCGGCTCACGGTGCGGACCGTTCGGGCCCGCGCTCGACGCCCTGGCCAACGGTCGCGTCGAGGTCGAGCCGATGATCGAGGCTCGCTACGGTCTCGAGGAGGGATCCGAGGCGTTCGAGCATGCCGCGAGGCCCGGCGCGCTCAAGGTGTTGCTCGAGCCGTAGCCGGCTCGAGCCCTCACTAGTCCAAGGCGGACTCGGTCTTCTGCGCGGACTCTTCGTCCTTCGGAGGAGCGATCGGGCGCTGGCCGCGCTTCTTCCGAGCCATCAGCCAGCCCTTGCCCATCGGCTTGCGCTTGAAGGCGCCGCGACGGCAGCCGTTCGATTTGCGTCGTGATTTCGCCATCTCAGGACCTCTTCGCTGCCTTGCGGACCAGGACGTAGGAGTTGCGGTGGCCGGGGACCGCGCCGCGCACGTACAGCAGGTTGCGCTCCTCGTCGACCTTGACGAGCTTGAGGCTCTGCACGGTGACCTTCTCGACGCCGTAGTGACCCGGCATCTTCTTGCCCTTCGGCACACCCTTCATCGTCGAGTAGGTGCGGCCGATGCCACCGAGGCGGCGATGGCTCTTGCTGTTGCCGTGCGTCGTGGACTGCCGGGCGAAGCCGTAGCGCTTGATCGTGCCGGCGAAGCCGTGACCCTTGCTCGTGCCCGTGACGTCGACCCAGCCGATGTCGTTGAACACGCCCGCCTTGACTTCGTCACCGGCGTTGAGCTCCGGCTTCTCGTCGAACCGGAGTTCGCGCACGAACCGCTTGGGGGTCGTGCCGGCCTTCTTGGCGTGGCCCGATTCGGGCTTGTTCACGTTGCGCTCGGGGACGTCGTCGAAACCGAGCTGGACGGCGTAGTATCCGTCCGCGCGACGCGGGCGCTCGTTCTTGCCCGACTTCTTGCCGTGGTTGGTCGCGGCGGTGCGGTGCTCGTCCGGGAGCTCCGAAACCTCGCGCGTCTTGACCTGCAGAACCTTGCAGGGGCCGGCCTGGATGACCGTCACGGGGACCCAGGTGCCGTCCTCTTGGAACAGCTGGGTCATGCCGAGCTTCTTGCCTAGTATGCCAATCGTCATTGCTTCTGCTCCGAAAGGGCGGAAGGTGTCGAGAACGGGGAAAAGGGCCGGGTTTTCTATCGGTTGAGGCGAACAGCCGCAAGCCAATTCGAACCGCTCAGACCAGGATCCGGAGCGCCAGCGCAAACAGCGCCAGCAGGACCAGCGGCACGACCAAGCGGCGATCTTCGCCCCCGAATGCGGGCAGGGCTCGATCGTCCAGCGGCGCGGCCCGCACGATGGACTCACCGCTCGACAGGATGTTCCCCGGCAGCTGACGCGGCTCGTACGAGGCGCCCCAGGCCGATCGGTAGGCACGCCCCAGGATCTGCGGAAACGCCGCCAGAAGCCCCAGATTCGAGTCCTCGAGCCGGAACGCGGTGCAGAGTGTGCGCGCCCCCGCACCGCGGTCGACGACCACCGCGAGCGGCCCGTCCTCGCCGCTGATCAGCGTGCGGCCGGCGGGCAACGCGGCCGACGGGATCGCGCGCGCGACCCGGAGCTCGGAGAGGTCGGCTCCGGCGAGCAATGGATCGACCCGGTCCCAGTCGACCACGGTCGGACGGATACGAGCCTGATCGGCGCCCGCGTCCCCGAGCCGCGAACCGAAGACGACCGCACGCGCGGGAAGGCCAGCCACGGCACCTCCGTCCACGAGGACGAATCCGGCACGTTCGACCCCGGACTCGAGCACCTCACCACCCCCGAACTCCGCCAGAAGCTCGGCTGCGATCCCGATCACGCCGCCCTCGGCGTCGGCGGGACCGAGCACGGCCACGCCGGGACGCGGCGCCGGTGGGATCTCGAACGCGACCCGGTCGTCGGCCGCGAAGTCGACGTCGGGCGAGCAGAGCTCGATCACCAGTCGCCCACCGTCCCGACGTTCGAACGAAGCCTCGAACGTCGCCCGATCCTCGTCGAACTCGACGGTCCCTCGTGTGAGTTCGACGCCCGCGAGCACGACACGGACCTCGGCGAGGCGATCGGAGGTCCCGACCCGTTCGAGCTCACATGCGACCGACACCCGCGGGAGGGGCCAATCGTCGACGATCCGACACGAGGTGATCGCGCGGTTCGAGGCGTCACGGCCGACACGGCGCAAACCGCCGGTTCGCGGCGACGCCGCCGGTCCACGCGCATCGGTGATCGAGAGCACTGCGACTTCGTCACTCGACACCGCGACGGCCAGCGCCTCGAGATCGACCGACCCGGACGCCTGCACGGGCGCCGCGGGAATCCACTCCCGAATTGCGGCGCGCGACTGCTCCTCGACCGGCTCCGGGCGATCGGTGCAGTCCACCACACGGACGTCGACG
>JAGQQZ010000608.1 GCA_020425915.1 Planctomycetota bacterium
CCGCGACCCGTGCACTCCGGCGTTCGACGTCGAGGAAGTCCCGCTTCCGCCCCTCGGCGTTCCGCCGCCCCGCCCTCCGTCGTTGCGAGCCCGAGTGAGGCCGTCGGGCACGACTCACTCGACGACATTCCACACGCCCCCGAATCTTGAGTCAGACCCGCGTCCACCGGTGCATCCATCACGTCGATGGCACGGACGCAACACAACACGGAACCTGACAACCTCGACGCCGCCCACGCGGCCGACCCGCGCCATCGCACGAGCATCTCGATTCCCTCGACCGAACGGCGCACGTCCGCACCGAGCCGTACACACGAGCCGTGCGCCCAACTCCTGCGGACGCGAATCCGCGATCCGACTCCGACCCCGAGGTGGTTCGCGAGAGGCCCGACGGTCGAGGCGACTCGATTCGTCGGGCCGCCACGTATTCACGTTCCTCGGCCGTACCGTTGCGCTCCGACCGCAGCCCGGTTCTGATCCTCGGCCGTGTCCGAACCCGCGATCGACTCCCAATCCGACCACGTCCTGCGCGCCATGACGGACGATGGAGCGTTCCGCGTCATGACGATCCGCTGCACACAGACGGTCCGCGACGCGGCCAACGCGCAGGAAGCCGTCGGACACGCCGCCGCCGAACTCGGCGAGATGATCGTCAGCTCGATCCTGGTCCGGGAGACCATGGCGCCGGCGTTCCGCGTCCAGGTCGCGATGCGGGACGAGGACGGCAACCAGATCGTCGGCGACTCGTTCCCGGAGGGGAAGACCCGCGGACTCGTCCGCGTGAAGGACAACGCGCTCGGTGTGCGACTCCATCGCACCGGGTTCCTGCAGGTCTCTCGCTCGTTGCCCGGTCGCCCCCCGCACGAGGGCGTCGTCTCGATCCAGCCGGACGAAGGCGTGGAGGCCGCGCTGACCGATTACTTCCAGCAGTCCGAGCAGGTCGAGACCATGGTCGGGATCGCCTGCCTGACCGAGGGAGAGGACGTCGTCGCGGCGGGCGGATACGTCGTCCAACTACTGCCCGAACTCACCGAGCCGCCGCTCGCGGCGATGCGCAAGCGACTCGCCGAGTTCGGTCCGCTGGCGCCACACCTCTCGGGTGGGTCAGGCGACCCACAGTCGCTCATGGACGGGATCCTCGGAGGAACCGAGTACACCCGGCTGCACGACTCGTCGGTGACCTTCGCCTGCATCTGCGGGACCGAGAAGGCGATGAGCGCGCTCTCCGCCCTCGGTCGCGCGGAGGTCCAGGAGCTGCTCGACGCGGGCGACGAGATCGGCGTGACGTGCGACTACTGCCGGACGCGCTACTCGCTCGGCCCGACCGAGTTCCGCCGAGTACTCGACGCGATACCGCCCGAGCCCGGTGACTGAGGCAGATCCTCGGCGCGTGATCTGCGACAATCCCGCGCGATGATTCGGATCGCAGCGCTCGCCCTCGTCCTCGCACCACAGGAACCACCCGCTGCGGATCCGCTCGGGTTCGTATCGCGACGACTCGACAACGGAGTGCGGGTCCATGCGATCGAACTCGGCGATGCGACTCGCGTCGCGGTGTTCACGTTCCTGCCCGTCGGGCTGGCGAACGACCCGCTCGGTCGTGCGCAGTTCGCGCATCTCGCCGAGCACATGCTGATTCGCGCGACCGACTCCGAACGCCTGCAGGTCGGCGGGATGTCGTTCAACGGCGAGACCACGGGCTCGGTGCAACGGCTCGAGAGCCTCGGACCGCTCGACGACTGGAAGGATCTCGTCGGCCGCCATGCGGACTGGCTGTCCGCCCGGGAGTTCGACGCCGACGTGCTCGAGCGCGAGAAGCTGCGCATCGAAGGAGAGGAACGCAACACGGTGCCGCAGGGCCTCAACCACAAGTGGGCCATCGCGGCGTGGTCACAGGTCGTCGCGGGTTCGCAGAACGTCCGGGTGCACGGCGACGTCGCAACCGCGACGGTTCCACAGATCGAGCGATACGTGCGCGACCGAGTCCGACTCGCCGACGCCCGGATCTTCGTCGCCGGGCCGATCTCGCCGACCGACGTCATCGACGCGATCGAGCGCGCATTCGGGGACGCACCGGGAACGACCTCGAAGCCGACGTCAGGACCGTCGACGGCCGAATCCCGCCCACACGCGGCACCATTCACGGAGCCTGGCCACCGCGACGTCACCTGGGACTTCGACGCGCGCCAGTACCTCGAGTGGTTCCCGCTGCCCGCGGACCTGAGCGGCATCGAAGCCGAGCTGCTGCGAAACGTCGTCGCGCAGGCGTGTTTCCAGGTCGGCGATCTCCGCCGACTTCCGGGGCGCGGTAGCGCGGACGTCGTCGTCCGGGACGGGAGGCGCTTCCTGCTGTTCACGGCGGCCGTCCCCGACCCGGAATCCGAGCCGCGCATCCGCGAGGCGTTCGCAGACGCGGTCGACAACGCGATCCGGCTGGCCGGGAACATCGATCCGTCGATGCTCGCGGCGCCGTTCCGCGACGTTCCGGACTTCGAAGCCCATCGAGCGCGGATCCACGTGGCTCACATCCGCGAACTCGTCGAAGCGAACTGGTTGCTACAGGTCGGCTACGCCTGCGCGCGCACGGGCAAGGAACCGGCGGAACTCGCCGCGGCGTTCGACGCCATCGACCCGAAGCGGGTCGCGAAGCGGCTGAGCGATGCCTGTGAGTCGTCGCTCCGGCGCTCGGCGTCTCTGCATCCACCGGTGTCGGAAGGCGAACCCCGATGAGCTGCACCACCGAGCTCGCGGGTTAGGATCGCCCCGATGATCGCGCTGTTGGCAGGGATCGTGACCGGGCTGGCACTCGTTCCGATCGTGCGCGACGCGCGTGGCAACACCCGCACGTCCCTCGCACTCGGCGCAGTCGCGATCGCCATCGTCGTAGCGATCGCTTCGTCGCTCGCGAGCGCCGACAGCACGGTTCCGTCCGACCGACCGATCGAACTGGAGTCCACCGATACGGACTTCACGACCTCGCGAACTTGCCGGGCCTGTCACCCAGCGGAGTACGCGTCGTGGCACGCGTCGTTCCATCGGACCATGACCCAGCACGCGACGCCCGACACGATCATCCCCGATGTCGGACGGGAGGAGTTCGACTATCACGGGCGGCGCTTCGCGATCGAGTCTTCCCACTCCGGTCTCCGCGTGTCCGTCGACGACCGAACGTGGCCCGTCGTGCAAACGACCGGATCGCACCACTTCCAGGTGTTCTGGCACGCCTGCGGCAACCGTCGGAAACTCTCGTTGTTCCCCTTCTGCTACGAGATCGCGAGCGCCACGTGGATGCCGATCGACACGGTCTTCATCATGCCTCCGGACACGCAGCAGACGTTCGGCACGGGGCGCTGGAACCGCAACTGCATCATGTGCCACGCAACCGGTGGGCAACCGCGACTCGACGTCTTCGACACGCGTGTCGGCGAGTTGGGGATCGCGTGCGAGGCGTGTCACGGTCCAGCCGAAGCCCACGTTGCCGCCAACCGGGACCCCCTGCACCGCTACGCACACCGTGATCCCGAGACCCATGACTCGACGATCGCGAATCCCGCGACGATGTCTCCCGAACGGTCGGCGCAGACCTGTGGGCAGTGCCACTCCGTGTCCGCGATCCGTTCCCGAGACGTCGCGGAGTGGCAGGAGACGGGATCGCGATTCCGACCCGGCGACGATCTGGACGAGACCCATGCGATCGTGACGGCGGCATCGAACGATCCCGACGTCGTCGAACTCGTTCGTTCGCATCCGGGATTCCTCGCGAGCAAGTTCTGGCCCGACGGGATGATCCGCATCGCGGGCCGCGAGTACAACGGCCTGATCCGTTCCCCGTGCTACGACCACGGCGACTCCGAACGCAGGATGACCTGCCTGTCCTGCCACGAGATGCACCCGCCGTCCGACGAATCGCGGTCGCTCCACGACTGGCGCGTCGACCAGCTCGCGGAGCCGGAGAGCAACGCGGCGTGCACGCAGTGCCACGAGGAATTCGCCGATCGCGACAGCGTCGTGGCCCACACCCACCACGCGGCCGATTCGAGCGGGAGCCTGTGCCTCAACTGCCACATGAGCCACTCGACGTACGGACTCCTGAAGGCCGTGCGCAGCCACGAGATCTCGAGCCCATCCGTGCAGACGACACTCGACACCGGTCGCCTGAACGCCTGCAACCAGTGTCACCTCGATCGCAGCCTCGGCTGGACCGCGGAGCACTTGGCCGATCGGTACGGGCAGAGGATGCCGGAGCTGACGGACGATCAGCGATCCATCGCCGCGACCATCCTCCACGGTCTCGAAGGAGACGCCGCACAGCGTGCGTTCGTCGCGTGGTCACTCGGCTGGGCTCCGGCTCGGGACGCGAGTGGTGCGGACTGGATGGCACCGCTGGTCGCGGAGCTGATGCGCGACCCGTATCACCCGGTGCGGTTCATGGCGTTCCGAACCCTCCGGACGTCGCCGGAGTTCACCGACGTCGAATGGGACTTCATGGCGCCGACCGAGGTCCGCGAAACGACGATCGACGACGTTCTCGAACGCTGGCGACAGACGGATCCCCGACCGAACGCTGTCGTGTCGATCGCGCCGGACGGTAGTCTGATGCGCGACGTGTTCGACCGCCTCCTGCGCAATCGCGACCTTCGCCCCGTGTTCCTGACCGAATGAGCTGCACCGCCACGATCCGTCGTCACCTCCGGTTCGGCTGGCTCGCGCTCGTCGTCTTCGTGCTCGCCGGCGTGACGCTCGAGGCGATGCACGGGTTCAAGGTCGCGTGGTACCTGGACGTGGGCAACGAGACACGCCGCCTGCTGTGGCGCCTGGCCCACGCGCACGGTGCGGTCCTCGCGATCCTCAACCTCGTGTTCGCGACGACCCTCGCGCATCTCGAGTGCGAGCACGCACGCTGGCGTCGCGTGGCGTCCCCGTGCCTGGTCGGCGCCACGATCGCGGTGCCGGCCGGCTTCTTCCTCGGTGGATTCGCGATCCACGGCGGCGACCCCGGGCCCGGGGTCGTGGTTCTGCCGATCGGCGCCGCACTGCTCGTCGCAGCGGTCGGAGCCACGGCTTGGGGCGCGTACCGCCAGGCCGACGATGCCTGACGTGTCCCCCGTCCAGACGTCGGCCTCGCGCTTCGTCATCGTGCTCGGCTCCGTCGCGCTGCTCGCGCACGCTCTGCTCGTAGCGAGCCTCGCGGCAGCGGTCCCGTTCACGACCGACGAGCCCGGCTACCTCCTCGCGGGACACGCGATCGCGTCGGACTTCACGTTCTCGAGTCCCCAGGAGCGGCTGCACGGCCCGCTGGCGTTCCTCGCGAACCAGCTGTTCGTGTCCGACTTCGACCCGTCGAATCCGGACGCGTCACGGGTTGCCGCGCGGCTCGGCACGTTGCCGTTCTCGCTCGCGATGCTGGCAATCGTCTGGCGCTGGGGACACGTGCTCTGGGGCGCGATCGGCGGCCTGCTCGCGCTGTTCCTCACCGCCTTCAGCCCGACCTTGCTCGCGTACTCCGCGCTGGCGACCGTCGACATGGCGTTCGTGGCCACGGCGCTGGCGACGCTCGCTTCGCTGTGGGCGTGGTGTCGAAACCCGACATGGCCGCGAGCGGCGACGACCGGGGTGGCGCTCGGTCTGTGCATGAGCACGAAGTACCTCGCGCTGCTGTTCGCCGCTGCGCTCCCCCTCGTGCTGCTGTGGCGGATCGCACGGGCGCCGCGACCGAAGCTCGGATCGGTCGCGATACAGGTCGCGATGCTGGCGCTCGTCGCCTGGGTCTGCTTGCACGCGACGTACGGCTTCCGAGCGGGGTTCTTTCACGATCCGGAGGCGCTACGGTCAGGCCTCATCGGCGGCCTCGCGCGAGCACCGGTGCTCGGTCTGCTGCTCGCGGCGCTCCCTGCCCCGATGGTCGTCGGTGCAGACTTCCAGGTCGCGGCCTCGACCGATTTCTCGGGTGGGTTCGCGACGATGCGGGAAGCCCACTGGGCGTACTACCTCGTCGCGGTCTCGACCAAGACGACGCTGCCGTTCCTCGCTGCGTTCGTCGCGGGCAGCGTCGGAGCGTGGCGCGCGCACCGCGCGTGGCTCTGGCCGACGATCGCGATTCCGGTCGGGATCCTGTTCGGATACCTCAGCGTCCTCAGCCAGCTGCAGATCGGCATCCGCTACGTCCTCCTCGTGTTTCCGTGCATGGCGATCCTGGCGGGCGCGGTGCTCCGTTCGGGTTTCGCGTCGCCCCGGCGGCTCGTGCTCGTCGGGCTCGGTGCGGCATGGGTCCTGGCCGTGTTGCTCGCCCACTGGCCCCACTACCTCGGGTACTTCAATGCGCTGGTCGGCGGACCCGCAGGCGCGTATCGCGTGTTCGCCGACTCGAACGCCGAGTGGGGTCAGCGTCGAGTCGAGGGCGAGGCGGAACTCCGGGCGATCCATCCCGACGTGACGATCCTCCGCAGGACGTCGTCACCGCGCTTCGGTCTCGTCGCCGTCTACGTCCCCGACATGCGGCAACCCGATCCACTCCGGCCCGATCGTCTCTACCACTGGACCCGACGCTTCGTGCCGATCGATCACCTCGGCGCTGCCTGGCTCGTGTTCGACATCGAGGCCGACGCGTTCGTCGAGGCCGCGAACGCCGGTGACCGCCGGGCATGGCACGACCTCGCGATCGCGTTCGCGAACGCTGGCGATCTCGAACAGGCTCGCGCGGCGGCCGCTCGCTCCGAATCGGACGAACTCGGCGAAGCCCTCGGACTCCTCGCGACCATCGATTCCGGTGAGAGCACCGCGGCGCAGCGAACTCGCGCCGTCCAGCTGCTGTACGCCCTCGGCGCCACCGAACTCGCCCTCGACGTCCTTCGCAAGTCGGACGACGCCGAGCAAACCCAGCTGTTCCTGACGCTCTGGTCGAGCGGCGATCCGACGCGAGCCGTCGAGCTCCTGAAGCGCCGCTCCGAGACCGTCGAGCTCCCGACCCGCGAGTCGCTGCTGCTCGCGCTGGGGTTGTTCCATCTCGCACGGTTCGCGGAGGCGGTCGAGGTCCTCGACTCGATGGACCCGCCGCCGACCGGTGACCCGCTCCGGCCGATGTTCGATCGCTTCGCCGAAGAGGCGCGGGCGAAACACGCCGCGATGGAGCGACTGCGCCAGTCCGGTCGGTAGGTGGCGACCTCTGCGCGACGCTCGATCCGTCTAGCGCAACTCGAGCCGTTCGAGGCGGAACGCCGCGAGCCGGCTCCGGCCCTCGAACTCCTCGACCACCCAGTTGTCCGGCTCGATCGTGATGTCGACGCGACCGTCGGACCCGAGGTCCGCGGGAAGATCGACGGTCACGATTCGAGTCGAGTCGGCGATCGGAGTCTTCGCGATGACCGAAGTTCCGCTCCGCCACGTCAACACGACGGGATAGACCCCCGACGCGCGGTCCAGAGGACGGATCGTGGCGACGAGCCGGCGAGCCCCGGGTTTCCTCAGCCCGAGGAAACACCCGACGCCGACGGTTCCGTCGGCAGGATGGACGCCACCGTAGACCTGCCAGAGGCCGGCTCCGGCGGCGAGATCGAAGCGATCGCCGTACAGCGCACCCCACGCCGCTCGGTACTCCTCGGGCACGGACCACTCCGTCGGTTCGAATCCGCGGTCCGCGTAGCGCGGATCCCCCGGCGGCAGCGCCGCCGCATCGGCCCCGACGAGCCACCCGGACTCGATCAGTCGCCGTGCGATCCGACGCGCCGACTCTCGATGCCAGCGCCCGTTCGGGTGGGGATCGTTCGCGATGCAATCCTCCGCCTCGCGCGGACCGTGCAACCCCATGACCGGACTCCCCGGAAGTTCGCGGGTCAGACGCTCGTGCAGTACGCGCGCGAATTCGTCGCGCTCGGAGAACGCGACGAGCAGGGGAGCGCCGTGTCGCTCGAGCCGATCACGGAGTTCGTCGATCGCTCGGAGGTACGCCGACCATCGGCGCTCCGACTCGGGCGACAGGCCGCTCATCAGCAGCGGCCAGGTCTGTGTCCCCGCGATGTTCTCGCCGTGACGCTTCCACCGCTCGAGCACGAAGCCCGTCCAGACCTCCACACCGACGAACGGCGCCCCCGGTCGCTGCGGCCACGACCGCTGACCGGCCTCGTCGACGCCGAATCCATCGTCGAGATCGTTGCCGATCGGCAACATCACGACGATGTCCGGGTCGATGCGCGCCAGATGGTCCTGGAGGTAGCGCGCCTGGTTCTGGAAGTTCCAGCCGGGACATGCCACGGTCGTCACGAACGGCCGCGCCGTGTTCGGCCCCATCGCGGTCGCGAGCAGCTCCTCGAGGTGATGACCGAGCGTCTGGCCGTCGGGGACGCCGAAGCCGAACGCGACCGAGTCGCCGAGGATCGCGATCCGGACCGCATCGTCGGCGGGATCGCCACCGAGCCGGGCACGCATGCCGAATCGGTCCGTCGATGCGGCAACGCCGAGGAACTCTCGCGCCGCCGAGCCCTTCACGTGGAATCCGACGACCGGATCCTCGTCCGCGGCGAACGGTCCGACCGTGCGCGCGGCAGCGGCGATGCGCTCGGCATCGAGCGCCTGCATGCGCGCCAGGGGAGCCGGATGCACCAGCGAGCGCCCGGTGACCAGCGACCATGCTCCTTCGGCGAGCAACAGCGCGACGATGGCCGCGACGACCGAGACGAGCAGGCGGACGATCATGGGCGCAGCGTAGCGCAGTCGCGGCATGCGCTCATCGGCCGTTCAACGCTCGCACGACGAAGGGAGTGATCGCCGCGGCGGCGCGCCGATTGCCCTCGATCGTCAGATGACCGTCGCCCTGGATGAAGCAGGCGCTCGGGTCGAACAGCGCCTCACGTAGATCGACCCAGGGCAGCCCGCGCTGCTCGGCGAGTCGACCGACTTCTTCGATGCATCGACCGGGTCGGATCTTCGCGGGGTCGAGACCGATGCCGGAGTAGTAGGCCAGCGCCAAGTCCTTCATCGTGGCCGGCATGCAATGCCATTGCGTCGGGACCACGACGACGATCAAGGGCCGATCGCCCGCCAACTGGACCATCCGGTCCAACGATGATCCCACGCGATCGAACGCGGCCCGCTGCACGGGTCCCGGCGGCTCGGCATCCATGAACAGGCAGTCCTTGCGCTGCTCACCGGTCGGCCAACCCGCGAAGGCCGCGTCGAACTCGGCGGCGTCGCGGCCGAGGATCGACGAGATTCCGCTGGCGGGAAGGACCTTCTCCCAGAGTCGCTCGCACAGCAGCCAGACGCGCGACGCCATCGCGAGCCGGACGCGCCACGAGTCGCGCGCGACCTCCGCCTTGTGTCGCGCCATCAGGAATCCGTCGACCACCACCTTGTCGACGACGACGTCGTCCTCGAAGTCGTTGCCGACGTAGATGCACGCGAGGAGGACGTCCGGCCCGAGTCGCGGGATGGCCCGCTCCATCGCCAGTGCGATCTCCCGCGTCCCGTAGCCAGGGACCCCACCGTTCAGGACCGTCACGGGGGGACGTTGCTCGGCGAGCAACTCGCCGATCCGGGCGGGGAACGACTCGTCGTACTCGACCCCCCAGCCGAACGTCAGGGAATCCCCGAGCGCGAGGACCCGACGTTCCCCCGGCTGTCGAGGACTCAGTTCCGGGCCACGGAGTCCGTCCGAATTGGTCGTCAGCTCACAGGTCCGTCCGGCGATCGTGAGCGTGCCGCGGAACCCGGGGGTCAAGGCGACGCTCCCGCCGGCGACTTCCTCGACGTGCCAACGAGTCTCGACCGGGCCCAGGACGTGGCCCATGAACATCCGCAGGACCAACTCGAGCAGTCCGACGGCGACCGCGACGAGGATCGCCGCGAACAAGCAGCCGAAGAGCAGGCGCTTACGTTTCATCAACCATCGGCACCGACCCACATTACGAGTCGGTCCGACAGAGTCACACCCAGAGCGTTCGAACCGAGATCGATCGCCGCAGCCTGGCAGAAGAACGTCGCGCCGATCTGTCCAGGATCCGAACTGATCCCGAACGCGAACTCGTACTCACCGGGCACGGTCGGGTTCGCCGCAACGCTGCCGAGCGGCTGGAGTGAGAGGATGCAACCGGGCGCACCGATCAGGCCGAGATCGATCGGCGCCTGCGGCACGTTGCTGAACAGCACGACCGGTGTGCTGACGGACCCCGCGATGTCGAACTCGAACCAAGACCCGATGCGCGGCCATTCGTTGCGGCGTGGCACGATGGTCATCGGCTGCCCTCCGGAACCGAGGCAGGCACTGCTCGACGTGTCGACACCGAAGTCCGCCAACAACGGGATACCGCCCGCGAGCGGTGCAGTGTCGATCGCGAGCTCGTAGTCCCCCGTGAACGTGCTGAACGAACGCACCTTGATCAGGTAATCGCCCGGCACGACGTCCAACTCGATGCGCGCGAGATTCTGGTAGCCGCTGTCGTCGTCGAACGCGAGCTGAATCGCGCCCGAGGAGTCGAACAACCACAGCTGCGAGTCGAAGATCGGCGTCGCGCTCATCGAATCCTGCCGTGCATCGATGACGAGACGCGACGTCGCCGTGATCGTGAGCGACCACCAATCGACGTCGTCGGGCACGCCGATCGAGCCGGTCGCATATTCACAGGTCAACGCCGCGA
>JAGQQZ010000609.1 GCA_020425915.1 Planctomycetota bacterium
ACCTTCGCGCCGGTCGCCGCAGGCGATCGGCCGGCGCGAAGGTGACGGGGCAAACGGGGGGAGCCCCCACGTCTTGCCTTTGATCCGAGCGCTCGCGAGCCAAGCACCCTACGCCCTACCGCAGCCCCCGATCCGCGCGCTGGCTAGCGCACGAACTCCAATCCGTTCGACGTGTTGACGCCGACTCCGGTCGCGGTCAGCAACTGCATCGTGAACGTTCCCGGCGGGCTGAGAAACGGGAACCCGAGTTCTCCGGTCGGAGGTCCGATCGCGAGCGGAATCGACGTGATCGACGCGTCGGTTCGCAGAGAGCAGGGCCACGGCGCCGCCACGATCGAACTCAGCGGAACGTCCAACTGTTGCGTTCCGATCAGCAGGATTCCGAAGTTGGCCGCCGGATCCTTCGCGGTGACGGTCGGTGGCGTGGTCAGCGACGATGCGAACGTCAGCGTGGCGCCGCCACACGGGATTCCGTACGACGAGCCGAACACGTTCGGCGTCATGTCGACGAGGAACTGGGCCGTGTCGGAGAAGTTCGTGCCGGACGACGTCATCGACAGATTCATGCTGATGACCAGCGGCGTCGTATCGAGCACGACGTCGATGCCGATCGTGGGGAGCGTGCCGACTGGCGGTGTCGCGTAGGTCCCGAACCCGGGCACGGAGAAGCTGCCCGAGCCAGTTGCGGCGTACATCAAGAGGTCGAGGTGGACCGGAAGGGGGGTGACCGAACTGAGAGCGATGTCGAGCTGCGCGCCCGAACTGAAGGTCAGGTTTGCCGGACCCGGGAAGTGCAGAGTGTTCGTGTGTATCAGCTCGACCTTGAGATTCCGCAGGTCGTCCGATCTCACCAGATCGTTGTAGCGCGCCCAGCACACGGTCGCGATCGAACCGCTGGCGCCAATCGCATTGAGTGAGCCCAGGGTCGCGACGGTTCCGGGCGGAAGCGAATCGTTCCAGAGTCCGTTGGCGTAGAACTGCTGTGCCGTGGTCACGACGGTGACCTGTGACGCGATGTCCGCCGGCGAGGACAGCGCTGCGACGACCGCTACCAGACTCGAGATTCGCATGCCGCGATCGTAGCACGATGCGAGCCCAGCCGCTCGCGTGCCGTGGCGACGGCGCGGGCGGACGAGAAGGAACTCGATGCGGGCTTCTGCGGCCGTTCGCTTCCATGATGCGCAGCCCGACTCTCGGGTCGTCGATCCCTCACTTCCGCGCCTCCCTCGACTTCGTGAACCATCCGCCGTTCGACGGCGCCGCGCGCGTTCGCGCGATGGCCCGATCCATCCCCGAAGGCATCGCTTACGCCATCATGGTGGGCGCCGGGGAGAGCTTCTTCATCGCGGACGCGCTGCGGCTCGGAGCGTCGCCGTTCGAAGTGGGGATGGTGATCGCGCTGCCGCTGCTCGCCGCGTCGGTCGGGCCGTTGCTCGTCGTGCGGATGCTGCAACGTGCGGTGGCACGACGACCGTTGGTGGCTGGGTCGGCCTTCGTGCAGGCGCTCGGGCTGTTGGCGATCGCCGCGCTGAACGCGGCCGGCAACTTCACGCCGACGGGGCTGATCGGGCTGATGTGCGTGCACCAGATCTGCGGGCAGTCCGCGGGCGTAGCCTGGTCGTCGTGGTACGCGGACGTCGTGCCGGCGCAGCGCCGCGGCGCCTGGTTCGCGATGCGAACGCGGTTCGTGCAACTCGCCGCGTTCGTCGGGCTGCTCGCGGGCGGAGGTCTGCTGTTCCTGCTCGAGTCGGAGGGAGCGACCGACGGCGGCGAGCCGGCGCTCGGATTCGCGGCCGTGTTCGCGCTGGCCGGCGCGGCGCGCCTGATCTCGGCCGTGTTGCTGTGGAAGTCGCCCGAACCGTTGGCGCGCCCGTTGGCCTCGCGCAGTCGGTTCGGTCGCTTCCTGCTCACGCACGACGGACGAACGGTGGTCCGCCTGCTGGTCGGGACGATGCTGTTCCAAGCGGCGGTCTACGTCGCCTCGCCGTTCTTCACCCCGTTCATGCTCGAGGGTATCGAGCTGAACTACGCCGAGTTCACGACTGCACTCGCTGCGGTCGTCGTCACCAAGTTCGTGACCCTGCCGGTCTGGGGCCGGTGCATCGACCGATTCGGCGCGCGGCAGACCTGGTGCGTCGCACTGTTGCTCGCCGCGGCCGTGCCGATCCCGTGGCTCGTCGTCGGCGGGCCGGCGGGATGTTGGATGGCGCAGGCTTTCTCCGGACTCGCCTGGGGCGGGCACGAGGTCGCGTCGATTTCGCTGCTGATCGGCTCGACGCGTCGCAGCGTGCGACCGCAGGTGCTCGTCGCTCAGAGTATGGCCAACGCCGGTGTCCAGTTCGGCGGCAGCATGTTGGGGGCTGCCGTCGTCGGTGCGCACGCATTCACGACGGCGTTCGCGGCGAGCGCAGTCGGCCGCCTGGTCGTCGCGGCGGGTCTGGTGTTCGCGGTCCGTGGAGTGCGACGGCGAGATCGAACGCCGGTCGTGCTTCGCGTTGCGGGTTACCGGCCCGGGGCGGGCATCACGCACCGGCCGGTGGACGACCCGAGCGACGCCAATGCGTAGCGCGACAGTTCGTGACGCTTGGCCTGGCTACTCGCCGAGCACGAACTTCATCGAGTTGCTGAGCGTCACCTTCAGGGGTGCGGCGATCAGGAAGTCGACGATGAAGAACTGCATCTCGATCGGAACCTCGAGCAACCCCGAGTCGTTCGGCACGCTGAACGGGATCGACGCGAGGCCCGCAGCGTCGGTGCCACCCGAGATCGTCGACCACGGATTGACGTAGAGCGAGCAGCCGTTCGCACCGATGATGTCGAGTGCCGCCGTCGTCGGGTCGCCCCAGCCCAGCGCGATCGCGGTGAGTTCGGTCGCGCCGCGCAGAGTGACGTCCGGGACCGTGCCGAGGCGGCTTCGGCCGCGGATCCCGATGTGCGGAAGGTGACCGTTGGCGCCCGGGCATGCGATGCCGCGGAAGCGGGTGTAGGCCGGCGATCCCTGGTGGGTCGAGTAGTAGGCGCGAACCGAAGCGCCGACGAGGTTTCCGACGACGAAGTCCGCGAAGCCGTCGCCATCCATGTCCCCGGTCGCGCCGACCGACTCGCCCCAGCCCTCGTGGCATTCGTAGATGGCGCGCCAGGACGGGTACGACGCCGACAGCACAGAGAAGTAGTCCGGCCGCGCCCCACCCGTTCCGAGGCTGGCCCGGGCTCCCGCGATGACGTCGTCCTCTCCATCTCCGTCGACGTCGCCGACACTCGCGACCGACCAACCCATGCGGTCGCCGGAGCTACCGTTCCAAAAGCCCACCGAGCCACCGTTGGCGGCTGTGGAAGAGAACGCAGTGACGTATCCACCAGCACCGGCGACGCCTGTTTGCGGGACCCCCACGATCGCATCACCGAGCCCGTCGCCGTTCAAGTCGCCGCCGCCGGCGACCGACCACCCGAAGT
>JAGQQZ010000610.1 GCA_020425915.1 Planctomycetota bacterium
CACGCCCCTGGTGGACCGGGAACACGTGCCGATAACCGGTCAGGTCCCGGATCACCTTCTCCAGCTCGAAGAACGACTCGCTGCCGGCATAGCTCTCGTCGCCGGCCATCATCGCCGCCCACTGCTGCGTGCTCATCGCTCCGGTGCCGGAGTCGGTGAGCAGGTCGATCATCACGTGGCGAGCGCGCAGCCCGAACAGGTTCCAGTGCGCGTCCCGCAACCAGTCCCGGCGCTCGGAGGGCGTCGAGAGCGTGATCGGCTCGACGGTGCGGATACGAAACGGCTCGATGATCGTCTTCATGGTCGCGTTCCGGATCCGCCCTGCGAGAATCGTGCCGACCCAGACTCCGCCGCGGCACCCCGACGAACATGACGCACGACCGGATCGATCTCGAAGCCAAGTTGGCGTTCCTCGAACGCACGGTCGACGCCCTCTCGACCGCCATGCACGAGCAGGCGAAGACGCTCGACGCGTTCGAGCGGCGACTCGCACGCCTCGAAGTCCAGAAGCGCGCCGCGTCGGAACCCGAAGTCGGTCCGCACGACGCCCCGCCGCCGCACTACTGATCGGCTGATCCGATCGTCGGCCGCCCGAGCCACGGGGTGACCCGATCGATGATCGACGCACCTGCTGGCGTCCGCCCGATGGCACGGCCACGTTCCTGCGGCTCTCAAGCGACTCGTACCGGGTTCTCGACATCGGAGGATCCGAGTCGTCCCACCATCCGACGAGCCGCACGTGTCCGAACAAAACTACGAGTCTCTCCACACGATCGCCGCACTGCTGGTCTGTGTCGAGCCTGGTGACCCGGCGGACATCCCCGCGATCCTGGAGGAACTCGAGAGGTTCTCGGCATCGGCCGAACAGGGCGGCCTGGATCTCGGCGTCCAGCTGGCGGTCACCGACATGTTCGCCGCGGTCCGCAACGCGATCGACGAGGGACTCGGAGACAACGAACTCGCGAAGCTCCATCGGCAGGTCGAGGAGGTTCTCTCGCTGGTGGCGGACCTGGACACCCGCGGAACCTCCGTCACGCAGGCCGCCGCCGCCCTCGCCGAAGAACGATCCGGCGACTCCGCGGACGAAGTCCTGCCGGAGGAGACCGACGAGGAACTCCTGGGCGAATTCGTCAACGAGTGCGGCGATGCGCTGCAAGGGGCCGAAGGCGCACTGCTCGAACTCGAGCAGGATCCGGAGCAGTCCGAAGCACTGAACACGGTGTTCCGCGCCTTCCACACGGTCAAGGGAACCTCCGCTTTCCTCGGCTTGTCGAAGATGTCGGAGTTCGCGCACCAAGCCGAGAACCTGCTCAGCAGGATGCGCGACGGGGAGATCCGCTGCGAGGGTCACTTCGCGGACCTCGCGCTCCGCTCGGTCGACATGTTGCGGTCGTGCGCCGAGCTCGTCGCGAACATCGCGCCCGGCCAGGTCGTCCCGCTGCCGCAGGGGATCGACGCGCTCAAGCACGAACTCACCGAGTCGGATTCGACGTCGGAACCCGCGCCAGCGAAGCCCGCGCCACGACGCGCGCTCGACATCCCGTTGGATTCGGAACCGGTCGCGCCGCCACCGACGACCGAGGTCACGGCACCGACGAACGGCGCGGCGACCGCGCCGGCCACCGAACCGCGTGCCAAGGCCAACAAGTCGGGCGAGCGCTCCGCCGAGTCGTCGGTCCGCGTCCGGACCGACCGACTCGATCGCTTGATCGACATGGTCGGCGAACTCGTGATCGCGCAGTCGATGGTGTCGCAGGACGAGGACGTGGCCGAGGGTCGACACCCGACCCTGACGCGCAAGATCACCCACGCGGGCAAGATCGTCCGCGAACTCCAGGACCTCTCGATGTCGCTCCGGATGGTCCCGATGCGATCGACGTTCCAGAAGATGTCGCGCATCGCGCGCGACGCGGCCCGGCGCACCGGCAAGCAGGTGCGGTTCGTGACCGAGGGCGAGGACACCGAGATCGACCGCAACATGGTCGACGTCGTCGGCGACCCGCTCGTCCACATGGTGCGGAACGCCGTCGACCACGGTCTCGAGACCCCCGAGCAGCGCGCCCAGGCCGGCAAGTCCACCGAGGGCAGCGTCTGGCTCCGCGCGTACCACTCCGGCGGCAACGTCGTGATCGAACTGCAGGAAGACGGACGCGGACTCGATCGCGAGCGCATCGTCGCGAAGGCGATCGAGAACGGCGTCATCGAGTCGGACCGCGGCCTCACCGACCAGGACGTCTACCAGCTGATCTTCATGCCGGGTTTCTCGACCGCCGCCGAACTCTCCGAGCTGTCCGGCCGCGGCGTCGGACTCGACGTCGTGCGCAGGAACATCGAGGAGCTCGAGGGCAACGTCGACGTGTCGTCCAAGCCCGGTCAGGGGACGACGTTCTCGCTGCGCCTCCCGCTCACGCTCGCGATCACCGACGGCATGCTGGTGCGCGTCGGCCGGCAGAACTTCATCATCCCGACGGTGGCGATCAAGATGTCGCTCCGCCCGAAGCGCGACGACATCGTCTCGGTCGAGGGCCGCGGTGAGATGCTCCGACTGCGCGGCGAAGTCATGCCACTGTTCCGGCTCCACGAGATCCTCGGCGTGCCGGACGCGGTCACCGATCCCTGCAAGGCCCTGCTC
>JAGQQZ010000611.1 GCA_020425915.1 Planctomycetota bacterium
CGACCGTCGGCTCCGGCAGGTCGACGCCGAGCACGACGCGACCGTAGCCGAGATGGAACGCGGACTCGGGCCGCTTGGGATTCAACTCGTAGAGCTCGGTGACGATCCGGGCGACTTCCTCGGCCCGGCGTTCGCCGCACTCGGCCAAGTGCATCTGTTGCAGTACG
Source organism: Planctomycetota bacterium (assembly GCA_020425915.1). Classification (GTDB taxonomy): domain Bacteria; phylum Planctomycetota; class UBA1135; order UBA1135; family UBA2386; genus JAGQQZ01. The sequence continues at coordinate 168 of JAGQQZ010000611.1, forward strand.
AGTCGGTCGAGTGATTTCTCCCAGGCCATGGTTCGCGATTCCCCCCAGGCCTGTATCGGGCACCGGCCCGGACCGCGTGAGCGCCGATTTCTAGCCCAGCAAGTGCCGCAGGCCGCCCGGAACCACGAGCGCCATGCCATCGAAGGCTCCGTTGGCCGCGTCGTACCTGCCGACCACGATGTCGTCGCGCTGCAACGAACGCGTCGGCGAGCCGAGATCGAACTCGCCGCCATCGGCCTCGGCGCGCAGCGTGACGCGATCGGGCGCGACCTCCACCACCGTGAACATCGCACCGGCCGCGTACGGACGGTCGTCGGAACTCAACTCGACCGAGGCGGCCTGCAGTCGGTCGATCTCGTCGAGCAGATGGATGCGGACCGCATCGACGACGTCCCGCCGCGCGATGCCCTGCACCTCTTCGTTCCAGGTGAAGAACCGGTCGACGAGTTCGAACGCGGCGCGCGTGTCCGCAGCTCGCCGATCGGGCCCGCACGCGAGCCAGACCTGCAGCACGTAGCGCGACACGTCGTCAGGCTCGAGCGACTCGACGGTCATGCGCGGCACCGGCGCGTTGCGTTGCACGGCGAGGAAGCTCTCGATCCGGTCTCGATCCGTCGCATCGGACTCGGTCTCCCAGAGGAACTCGCGCGCGAGCGGCTCGAGGTCGCCGTCGTCGAAGCCCAGCAGTTCGCCGTCCTCGGGCTCGTCGAGTGATTCGCCGAGCATCGCTTCGACGTCGGCGAACAACGCGTCGACCTGTTCGTGACCGGCGAGCCCCTCGGAGATCCGCCGCGCGAGTCGCTGTCCGAGACTCTCGTCGTCCCGGGGAACGAACGGACGCGACTCCGGCGCACGCCGCACCTTCACGTCGGCGATCGACGTCGACTCGCCCACGTCTTCGCGCGACGTGCCACCACGCGTGCGTGCGGCGAGCGCGAGCAAGAGGTGTCGCAACTCGTCGAGGTCCACATCGGTGTCGAACGCCATCTCCTCGAGCAACGGTTCGATGACCGCACCGGGGTGCTCGGCGTGCGCCATCGCGTCGCTGACGGACGTGGCCGTGTAGACGTCGGACTTGCCCGATGCGAGGAACACGCGCTCGAGCTCCGCCTCGACCCGTTCGAGCGGCGGGATGTCAGCGCCCTGCGACTCGGCGATCCCGCGGCGGAACATCAGGTGCTCGAGTTCGGCCTGGGTGAGCCGGCGGTTCAGGTCGAGTCCCTTGACGTCGCGTTGGTAGGCGATCGCGATGTGCGGCGAAGCCGCGACGATCGTCATCGCCGCCGAGGGCACGTAGCTGGTCGAATCGTCACGCGACGCATACAGGCGCCCGATCAGCACGTCGCCGACGTCGAGCGCATCGGGCACCGCGCACAGTTCGACCGCTTCGTTGTCGACCACGTCGCGAACGGTGGGCCGTTCGGCACCTCCGGTCTGCACGAGGAACACCCCCACGCGGGACTCGCGGATCAGCTCGCAGTCGACGCCAGACGCGAATTGTTCACCGGCGACGGCGACCGGGACATCGCCCAGCAGGTCGCTCGGTCGTTCGCACAGGAACCACTCGGCGAAACGGATCGCGCACGCTTCCCGACTCGTCTGGTCCTGACCGCGCGGGCCGGGGCCGCCGAAGAACTCGCGCTTGGCGCGCTCCATCTCGGCGTGGAGTTCGGGCTCTCGCTCGACCGCGTCGAGCAGGCGGGACAGTTGGGTTCGGACTTCGAGGGGGCCGTTCACGGGAGCTGGGACGCGCGGAGTCGGTGCCAACGCGGAGATGCGAGGAGTCTGGCTACGACCGACTCGGGACGGCAGAATAGACCAGGAAAGGGGTCGCACGGCAATGCACCCCGAAACCCCCGATGCGCGAACTCCTCGCAGAACTCAGCTGGATCGACCTGACGGCGCTCGCGGTCGTGATCGTCTTCTTCGTTCTCGGGCTGTTCCGCGGCATGGTCTGGCAGATCAGCCGCGTCGCGACGCTCCTCGTCGCCTACGTCCTGTCGGGATGGTTCGGTCCGCGTTTGGCCAACGTCACGTCGGGCTGGTTCCCGGACGGGACCGCCGAGCAGGTGCCGCAGTACGTGGCGTACTTCCTGATCTTCCTCGTCGCCCTGATCCTCTTCAGCCTGCTGGCGGGCATCCTGCACCGCGTCGTGCAGCAGTCGTCGTTGTCGTTCTACAACCGCGTCGGCGGCGGCATCCTCGGCGTCGCCACGGGATGGCTGATCGTCATGGCACTGTTGACCGGGGTCCAGATGGCGCACGGCACCGTAGGCTTCGGCTCGTCGATCGCCGAAGCCGCGGCCTCGTCGCGCTCGAGCGAGGTCAGCGATGCGGTGTTGCGGACCACGGGGCGGGCGCTGCCCGACGACTGGCGCGAGTTCACCGACGAATGGCGCGACCTGATCCGCGGCGGCGCGGAAAACGCTGGTGAAGCCCCGCCGACGAGTCCAGAATCGGACCGTTGAGCCGGCGCCGTCCGGCACCACTTGCTGGGGGCGTTCGCTTGTGCGGACTGAGATGCACCCCTCGAACCTGAACCGGATCAGGCCGGCGTAGGAAAGCAATGAACGAACGTCCGATGCCTACCTTCGAGTCCAGTTTCCCCACCAGCCGCAAGGTCGAGACCGGCGCACTCGCCGTCCCCCACAGGGAGAAC
>JAGQQZ010000049.1 GCA_020425915.1 Planctomycetota bacterium
AACACTCGGTTGTTCTACGTCTTCACGGCGAAGATCATCGAGACGCACCAGACCAACCACGCGCTGCTCGCGGCGTTCATGCCGCTGGTCATGGCAACCGGCGGCACCGTCGGCATCCAGGCAGGCACGCTCGTGATCCGCGCGCTGACGATCGGCGGACTCCAACCGCGCGAGATCCCGATCGTGCTGTGGAAGGAGATCCGGATCAGTCTCGGCCTGGCGGTCGTGCTGAGCGCGATCATCTTCGTCGAGGCGTTCATGATCGGCGGCGCCGAGGAAGGCGCGATGCTGCTTTCGCTGTGCGCGGCGATGTCGCTGGCGATGATCGTGACGGTCGCGGCGACCTCGTTGTTCGGCTCGGCGATCCCGTTGATCGCACAGCGGCTCGGCCGCGATCCGGCGATGGTGTCAGGGCCGGCGATCACCGCGTTGGCGGATCTGTCGGGAGCGACGGTGTACCTGTCGATCGTGGCAGCCGTCTTGTGACGGTCGTCGGCGCGTGAGGATCGCGAGCGCTCGAGTTCAGGAACCGGGCGACGACTCCACCGGCCCACCCTCGTCGGTCGCCGGCGCTCCTTCGCCGTCCGCTTCCTCCGACTTCGCCAGGAACTTCCGCAGCGCGATCCGGAACTCGCCGCGCAACGCCGGGTCCGCCTGACGCCAGCGTCCCTCGCCGCGGCGCTTCTGCACGTTCGAGCCGGTCATCATGAAGCTCGTCACGTGCCGCGCGTCGCGCGCGAAGACATGGACTCGGCCGCGAGGACCGACGATCACGATCGTGCCCTCGTGATCGTCCTCGTAGATCTGCTCGTCGCCGGCTTCCTTCGCGTCGGCGAACGCCTTGGTCGTCGGCCGCTGGCCCTCCTCGACGCGTTGGACGGCGTGTCCGGTGCGATTGCGCGTGTGGCGGGCGCGGCCGGCGAGGCGACGCGCGAGGTCTTGCAGCAACGGCAGGACGAACTCCTCGTCGTCGACCTGGACCTCGCCGGCGTTGGCTTCCTTGCCGGCCAGTCGCAGGGACTCGGCGTCGAGACGTTGCTGGAAGCGCCGCAGGATCTCGGCGACCGACGGATCGGCGAGGTCCGTGACGTCGACCATGCCGACCGGATGGAGCCGCAGGCGCGGCTTGCCCTCGAGCGTCTTGCCGCGGAGCAACTGGAACGAGAACGCGGCCTTGTGCGGTCCGTTGACGACCGGGTAGAGGCCTGCGTCGACCTGGCCGAGGATCCGATACACCGGCGAACCCTTGCCGAACTCGGCGAGCTGCTGGGTGCGGAGCACGCGGCCGAGCGTGACGTGCGTCACGATGATGTCCTCACCGTCGACCAGTGCGTCGACGCCGGGGTCCTTGCGCTCGATCGCCATCGTGACGAAGTCGGTGAACTGCGGCCGTCCGGTGCTCGTGTAGCCGTCGAACACCTGCCGCGGCTCGGTCGGACGCGCCGAGTCGGAACTCGCCGATTCGCTGAAGTAGCAGTAGGCCGCGCCCGGGACGAGCGCGCGGTCGTGCTCCCGCACCTCGCGCACGCGTTCGAGGATCTTCTCGACCACCGACGAAGCCGAACGCTTGCCGTCGCGCTTGACGTCGAGCGGGATGCGGAGTTGCACGTCCATGAACCGCGGGCGGCTCAGGAAGTCGACGTTCTCGATCTCGAGCAGCTCCTGCGCCATCTGGGCGAGTTCGCGGACCGCCGTCAGCGCGTGGTGCTCGTCGCGCCGGCCGCGAGTCGGCTTGGCCTTCGGGCGAGCGCGGGGCTTGCGTCGACGCTTGCCGTCCTTGGCCTCCTCGGGCGAGGATTCCGCGGGCGACCCGTCGGACTCGGTCCCGGCCGTGGGCTTGCGCCGGCGACGGCGCCGCCGCCGGCGCTTCGGCGACGTTTCGGGATCGGCCGTCTCGGTGCGGGCTTCACGGGTCTCGCCCGGATCGGATTCGGTCGAAGTCGACGCCGCGACGGGCGCCGCGGGCTCGGCCACGGGCTCCGGCGAGGCGGGCGTCGACTCGGTGGGATTCTGCTCGGTCACGCTGGCATGATCCAAGGGACCGACGCGGAAGAAAAGGGTTCGACCCGATTCCGACTCGCCACGACCCACATGCGCTGCTGCGTTCGTAGGGCGAGCAAGAGTCGACCGAACGCGCTGCTGACTCTGCCGCCGCGGTTTGCTCCAATGGAACGCCAGATGACCCAGATCCTCGACTCGATTCTGTCCGCGGTGGGCAACACGCCCGTCGTCCGCCTCTCCCGCATCGCTCCGGACCTGAAGTCCGAGTTGCTGGCCAAGTGTGAGTTCATGAACCCGGGCGGCTCGGTCAAGGATCGCATCGGCGTGCGCATGCTGCTCGACGCCGAAGCCAGCGGTCGGATCAAGCCGGGCGACACGCTGATCGAACCGACGTCGGGGAACACCGGCATCGGCCTGGCGATGGCCGCGGCGGTGCGGGGCTACCGGATGATCATCACGATGCCGGAGAAGATGAGCCGCGAGAAGCAGGTGGTCCTCGAGGCGCTGGGCGCGGAGATCATCCGCACGCCGACCGAGGCCCCGTGGGACGCGCCCGAGAGCCACATCGGCGTCGCGAATCGACTCAACGACGTCATTCCGAACTCGCACATCCTCGACCAGTACGCCAACCCGAGCAATCCGAAGGCACACGAGGAGGGCACGGCCCGCGAGATCATCGAGCAGGTCGGCAAGCTCGACGCCGTCGTGCTGACCGCCGGCACCGGCGGCACGCTGACCGGCATCGCGCGCGGCCTCAAGGCACACGACCCCAACGTGCAGGTCATCGGCGTCGATCCCGAGGGTTCGATCCTCGCCGGGCCGAGCCAGATCAAGAGCTACAAGGTCGAAGGGATCGGCTACGACTTCGTGCCGGACGTGCTCGATCTCGACATCGTCGATCGTTGGATCAAGTGCAACGACCACGACTCGTTCCGCGTCGCACGCCAACTCATCAAGAAGGAAGGCCTGCTGTGCGGCGGCTCCAGCGGTTCGGCCGTCTGGGCCGCGATGCAGGTCGCGCGCGAACTGCCGGAAGGGTCGCGCGTGCTGACGATCCTGCCGGACTCGATCCGCAACTACCTGACCAAGTTCGTCGACGACCGCTGGATGCGCGACAGCGGCTTCAACGAGTCCGACTGGGACGTCGGCACGATCGCGGACATCATGCGCCGCATGCCGCCGCGCGAAGTCATCACGATCGGCATCGAGCAGCCGCTGGAGGCCGCGGTATCGCTGTTCAAGGACCGCGGCATCTCCCAGGTCCCGGTCGTCGACGACGGTCGACTCGCCGGGATCCTGACCGAGGCCGACGTGCTCCACGTGCTGCTCGACGGTCGGGCGTCACGCGGCAGCGCGATCGCCGAGTTCATGCACCGAAACGTCTCGACGATTCGCGACCACGCGGACGCGAGCATGCTGCCGCAGATCTTCGAGCGCGGTGAAGTCGCGCTCGTCGTCGACGACGACCAACACGTGCAGGGCATCCTGACCAAGCTCGATCTCATCGAGTTCATGACGCGCTCGCCCGCGGCGACCTGAGCCGTCGACCGCGCGCGCGAGCCCTCGGGTTCACGCTTGATTCAGCGCGCGCTTTCTGCGGAAATGCGCGGACACACCTTGGGCGGTCCTCGGACCGTTCCTTTCGAGCGGTCCTCACCCGGGCGGGGTGAGGTGGAGGGCGAAATGACTTTCGATCGGTCGAGTGAGGAGGCTCTCGCCGAAGCCTCTTGCGCGGCGCGATGATGCGTCGAAGCAGTAGCAGCACATCCGAACCCACGGCACGGCGTCGTGGGTCTTCGGCCCTCGGTCCGCGCGGCCGCGAGATCTTCTCGCGCCTGTTCGGCGATCGCACGCGCGCCGCCGCCCCCGTCGCGGAGGCCGCGACGATCGCGATCGCGAGCGGCAAGGGCGGTACCGGCAAGTCGTTCCTGTCGACGAGCCTCGCCGTGCTGTTCCACCGCGCCGGCAAGCGCATCACCGTCGTCGACTGCGACTTCGGCCTGGCGTGCGACCACCTGCTGCTCGGCGTCAATCCGAAGCTCACGCTCCGCCACCTGCTGTGCGGGCAGGGGAAGCTCGAGGAGATCCGCATCGAGACCCCCGCCGGCCCGGCGCTGCTACCGGGCGGCTCCGGGATCCGGCAGATGGCGAACCTCAGCGACACGGAGTTGCTGACGTTCGGCAAGTGCCTCGGCAAGCTCGCCGCGACCGAGGACCTGATCCTGCTCGACATGGGTGCGGGGATCTCGCCGCAGACGATCCTCACCCTGACGAGCGCCGACCACGTCGTGCTCGTGACGCAACCCGAGATCGCGGCGCTGACCGATGCTTATGCGGTCTGCAAGAACCTGACCCAGCTCCGCAGCGACGCACGGATCTCGGTCGTCGTGAATCGTGTCATGGAACCGGGCCAGGGCCGCCAGGCATTCGACAAGCTGGCTTCGGTCATGCAGAAGTTCACCGGGCTGCAATTGACCTTCCTCGGCGAGATCGCCGAGGACCCCGCGGTGACCCAGCGACGACTCGGACAGATGCCGATCGTCGCGACCGACCCCGACGCGAAGATCGCACGCGAGGTCGCGGCGATCGCCGAGCGACTCGAGGCGACGGCGGGCCCGCTCGAATCGCGGCCGGTCGAGAACGGCAACGGGCTCGAGGCGCGGTTCACGGAGCAGCGGTTGTTCCTGTAGGGACGCGTCCAGGCTGCTGGTCGTCGGTGCGTTCCGCTCCCGAACGCTCGGGATCAAAGGCAAGACGATGGGGCTCCCCCCGCTTGCCCCGTCACCTTCACGTCGGTCGCCCTACGGGCGAGCGACCGACGCGAAGGTGACGGGGCAAACGGGGGGAGTGCGCA
>JAGQQZ010000612.1 GCA_020425915.1 Planctomycetota bacterium
CAAGCGGGGGGAGCCCCCTCGTTCTGCCTTCGAGCCGAGCGCTCGCGAGCCAAACACACCACGAATCCACCGCCCCTCGCGCCATCCCTCAGCGCGAATCCAACCGAACTCCGCGCCAATCTCCCAACGGAAGAACTCGTCGAGCGGGATCGACCGACCGACATGCACGACGCAGCGCCACTCGTCGGTGTCACCCCGATAGTCGAAGACCGTCACCCCACCGCGTTCCCCGGCGACGATCGCGACACTGACGAAGCCATCGTCGCGTCGACCGAGCAGTAGGTTCATCTGTCGAGTGCCAGCCGGAAGCACGCGAAGCTCACCGTTCAGACGCCTAGAAGTTCCCGCAGGTGCGGTGCGCCAGCAGATCGCGTTGCGGTCGAACCCGGTCTGCTCCCAATCTCGGCCACCGGTCTCGAAAACACGGAACACTTGCTGCCATTGCGGATCGAACGCATCGATTTCCTCGTCGCTCGTCGCCGCATCACCATCGGCGACGAGCCGCAGCAGTGCGGCCGATGCCTTCGCAGCGAGCCGGTCACCGCCACCGAATCGTCGCAGCTCCCGGAACCAGGCCCGCAACTCACTCGGGTGTCGCTTCGCCAACGTGTGAAAGAACAGCCAATGGACCGCATACACGTCGTGGAGCTCTAGTGCCGTCGAGATCATCCGCGAGGGTCGCCGTCGTGCACGGCAGCTGGGCGCGATCGCGCAGTTCGAGCCCCGCGGCCCGCGATGGCGGACCAAGCCGCGATCACACCGAATCCTGATAGAATCCACGGCCATGAGGGAAGCGAACGTCTGCCTCGGTCTCGTCGCAAGTCTCGGACTCCACTGCCCGGCTTCGACTCAGGGAATGATCCGGTACGCACCGGGCGCAGTGCCGGGTGCCACCTCCGTCCAATCGTTCGGCGACGCGAACGCGGATGGATTCACGGACTTCATCGTGTGGCACAGCACGCTGTATCACCCGCAGGGCTCCATGCGCGTCTACTCGGGTGCTGACTCCTCCATGTTGCTCGAGATCGTCGGGCCGTCGGCCAACGTCGTTGGTGACGTCGACGGAGATGGTCAGATGGACCTCGGTCGCTCGAACTGGCTGGCGAACGGTGGCTACGGTTCGATCGAGGTCATCTCGGGCGCAACGGGTTCGATGCTGTACCAGGTCGACGGGCCGGTCGCCCCGAGCGATTGGAACTTCGGCAACGGGATCTGGGCGGCTGGTGATGCCAATGCCGACGGCTACGACGACGTGCTGGTCGGGTCGTTCATCGCCGGCGGAACGGGATACACGCGGGCAATCGTCCTGTCCGGGATCGATGGAAGCCTCCTGTACTACGTGAACGCACCGGATGGCCTTGTCCTCCACGGCGAAGTCGGCGACGTCACCGGAGATGGCTTCGACGATCTCGCGGTGATCGCGCTGACTGGACACGAGATTCGCGTCTACTCCGGTCGGACGCATACGATCGCGTTCACAATTCTGCGCACCACATTCGGCTTCGACCAATCCGACAACTACGGATTGATGCACCCCGCGCGAGCTGGCGACGTCGACGGCGACGGATTCGGGGACATCCTCGTCGGGATGCCGGCGCTCGACTCCGGGCACGGCGGCCTCAGCGTGATCTCCGGTGCGACCGGGGCGAGGATCTTCGGATACCGCGGCCTGAACATGTCCGGAGTCTCACAGGGTGACTTGTTTGCTCGATCAGCCGCAGGAGTCGGAGACGTCGATGGCGATGGCTTCGCGGACTACGCAGTCGGCGCGCCATACGAAGGCGTGGACGACAAGGGCTCGATCCGTGTCTATTCCGGAATCGACGGGCACCGAATCCACAAGTTCTTGGGAGTCCTGACGGATGCGCATCTCGGCGCGCAGATCGACGGGGGCGTGGGATGTGACGTCAACGGAGACGGCTTCGATGACGTACTCGCCGGAAACTCGGCCGCCGGCGCATTCGTGTTCGGGCTCGGGGCGGGCGGCATTCCGGGTCGAATGCAGACGCGAGGCGAGGCCTGCCCGGGTTCGCGGGGAATGCCGCGAATCGGCTTCGACGGTCGCCCTCGGATCGGCACCGCGTTCGGCGTGACGCTGCGCGGGGCCGCCGAGAACTCGTCCGTCGTGTGGCTGCAGATCGGCACCGAGGACGACGTGCCGCTCGATGCGATCGGGCTCGCCGGTTGTTCTCTGTACCAAGCGCCGTTCGTCACGTTTCGTTCGAGCACCGATGCGGACGGAATGGCTCGATTCGATCTGGGATTGCCGAACGAGTTGGGCTGGATCGGGCTACCGCTGACGATGCAGTGGCTGATCGCGGACTTCGCCCTCGGAACTCCATTTCCCGTCGCGACGAGCGATGCGCTCTGGGTGTCGGTCGGATACTGACGACACCGACGATGCCGCACGCACACGGATCGCTTCTCGCCGCGGCGATGGCCCTGGCCGCGGCGTTCGCTCTCCACGCCCGAGCGCAACCGATCTGGAGCGCGCCGTTGAAGTCGACGACGCTCGACGACCCGCAGTCGGTCCCATTCCTCGCGGAGTGTCGAGTCGACAGCGGAAACGCGTCGATCGACGGGGCCGCCGCGACACGAGTCCGAGAACTCGTCCAGGATCACATCGTTGGTGAGGACAAGAAGGGGCGCCTGGAAGTGCGCGTGCGGCGAAACGCCACGCTGCCCAAGCGCGTCGACCCGACCAAACCCACGGTGATCTCGATCGACTGCGACGGACGGAAGATCCCGGTCCTGTTCTACCGAAAGGGTGACGCGTGGTTCTACTCTTCCGCCGCGCAGCTCGCGGCGACCGGTCGCGAACATCGGATCTCGTTCCTCGACGCGGATCTGGACGGCGACCACTTCGGCCAGAACGACATGGTCCGCTTCGACGCGGCGACATTCCGACTCCAGGACGGTGCGCGACTCCTCGCTCTTCCGGCGTCGCTCGGTGAGTACTCCGTTCGCCACGAACGGTCGGCGACGTACGTGGACGTCGTCGAACGCAAACGCCCGGACTGGGCCAACTCCAACCAGTGGGCCGCACTCGGGATGATGAACGCGTTTCGGGCCGGAGGCGGACTGGCGCCGCGACGGCTCTCGGAAGAACGCAGCCGCGCCTGCCGCCTACACGCCGAGTATCTGTTCCTCAACGGTGACACCTCGGACTCGGCGCTCGGCTCGTCGCACGACGAGGTCGAGAGCAACCCGGGTTACACCGAGCAGGGCGATCTCGCGGCGCACTCGAGCGGTATCTCTTACACGTGCCTGGCGGATCGTGCGGTATCCGAACAGGCCTGGACGATGTTGCATCGAGTCGAGTTCCTCGGCCCGATGCGCGAGCGGTTCGGAGTCGGCAGCCGAGCCAAGTCGAGTTCGGGGGCAGAGGGATACACGGTAGCCTGGGGCGACGATCCTTCCCCTGACGACGTCCGTCAACTCGTCTGCGTTCCCGGTTACGGACAGCGCGGTGTCCCGCAGTGGTGCTTCCCCGAGCATCCCGACGTCGAGTCGATGCCGGGCTTCTACGACAAACCTCGCGGCACGGCAGTTTCGGTTTCGTACGGGCCGCTCGACATCGCGAACATCCGCATGCAGCTATTCCGAGTCGGTCGGAAGGGGCGCGAAACGCGGGTCGAAGCGCACTTGTTCTCGCACGACGCGCCGATCGACCGCCGATTCTCGGACAACGATCGCACCGCGTTCCTCGTCGGCGAAGACGCACTCGACACCGACACGTGGTACCGCGTCGTGTTCCAAGCAGAATGGCGACGCAAGGACGGCACGACGGTGCCGGTCAGCCGTAGCTGGTGGTTTCAGACGCGAGAGTGAGCGCTCGTCCAGAGCTCGCAGACAGCCCCTCGAAATGGTGACGGCTTCGAGGGTGCTCGCGCAAGAAGAACACCGATGGCGACCGATCGAGAGATTCCAATCGCACGTGCGACGACCGCGCGCAAGCTGACGTTCGTGACGTTCGGGCTACCGCTGGCGAGTTGGTTCGGCATCGCGGTGTTCTGGTCTTGCCTGCGCGAGGTGGACGAAGTGCCCGCCTACTTCATGGGCTCGATGGTCGGCCTCCGCGCATGGAGCGAGGGGCGGCTCCAAGTGCTCGTCATGGCGGTTTCGTCGTCGCTACTGTTCTCCTCTGTGGTCAGGACGTCGTGGCCCACTCTGGGGGCCGCCTGCATCGTGACGGCCATGCTCTCGATGGCAGGTGATGCGATCGGGCTGCGACTCCTGGAGCACGACCTGGACCAGACGGCGGACTTCATCTGGGGTTGGACGCCTCACGTCGCCGGGCCAGTCGCCGCACTGCTCGTCGTCGCCGTCGGACGCCGGAGCGAGGGACGCAATCGCGCGGCGCCGGCCAACTGATACGATCGTCGGCGTGATCGAGATCGTGCGACCCGAGCACCCGACGGCGTTCGAACGGCGAGTACCCGACGGCGAACTCCTCGCGGCACCGATCGTGCGGAGGCCCTGCCGGTGACCACCGCCCGAATCGCACTCGCGAACGTGCGCATCCCGACCACGCCGGCGGAGTCCGTCGCCCTCGCGACCTCGACGATCGCCGAGGCCGGAAGGCGCGGCGCGATCGTCGTCTGCTTTCCCGAGTGCTTCATCCCGGGATACCGGTGGACGGCGACGACGTTGCCGCCGCCGGACCCCGCGTTCCTCGAGCAGGCCTTGGTCGATGTCGCGGCAGCTGCGAGGGCGGCGCGCATCACGGTGGTTCTCGGTACGGAGCGCGTGACCGAGCGTGGATTGCAGATCGCCGTCTGTGTGTTCGGCCCGGACGGCGACGTCGCGGGTTGGCAGGACAAGGAGCAACTGGACCCGGGCGAGGAGTCGATCTACCCGGCGTTCGGAGCCGGTCGCCGGGTCTTCACCGCCGGCCCGCTGACGTTCGGCATCGTGATCTGCCACGAGGGTTGGCGCTATCCGGAGACGGTCCGCGCGGCGGTGCGTCAAGGCGCGCAGGTCGTGTTCCACCCCCATGCGCACGTCGCCGAACCCGGCAGCTATCGGCCGACGACGTTCGCCGATCCTGCGAACTCGTTCCACGAGAAGGCCGTGCTGTGCCGCGCGGCGGAGAACACCTGCTACTTCGCGTCCGTGAACTGCGCGAGCGAAGGATCCGGGACGACGTCCGCGATCGCTGGCCCGGACGGCACGTTGCTGTGCCATCAGCCGTACGGCGAGCCGGGATTGCTCGTGGCCGATCTCGATCTCGACGAGGCCACCGGTTTGCTGGCATCGCGGCTGCGCGTGACGTGATCCAAGCCGTCCGGATCCCGCACGGCGACGTGCGCGATCCGGACACCGCGGCTCGCGCACGGCGTTGGCATCCGGTTTGCGGTCGGACTCCCCGTCTCCGGTCCCGATCTCGAACGAGGTAGCCCGATGTCTCCCTTCACCCGCTCGCGAATCGCCGTCGCCTGGTTCGCCTTCGCCTCGACGGTCGTCGGCGGCCTCGCCGCGCAGCCGTGCGTCCAGGTCGTGGTCTCCAACAACTGGCAGCAGACCCATCGATCGACCCAGATGACCGCCACGCAGGTCGCGATCGCGGTGCCCGCGTTGGCCCAGACCGAGACGATCTGCCAGGTCGAACTCCGCTGCTACACGCGCAGCGCGTCGCCGGTCGCGATGCCGGTGTGGATCTACGACGGACCGGGTGGCGTACCCGGCGTCGCCCTCGGCGTCACGACCATGACGGTCGGCACCACCCTCGCGGACCACACGGCGCCGATCCAGGCGACGGTGCCCGGCGGCACTCCGTTCTTCATCGTGTTCGACAACGCCGTCGGCAATCTCGCACCGCCGATCGCCCTCGGCGGAACGATCGGCATGCACTTCGTCGGCGGACCGAGCGGTTGGACCGGCCCGTTCCAAACGGCGGCCTGGATGTACCAGGCGTACTCGAGCAGCGGCACGCTCGAAGGGTCGTTCGCGGAGATCGGACCGGGTTGCCCGGGAATCTACGGCGTGCCTCGCATCGGCGTCGTCGGCATGCCGGTGACGGGCACGGTGTCTCAGGTCACGTTGTCGAACGCGCCGATTCGAACGCCCGTCCAGCACCTTCTCGGGTTCGCCGCGGCGCCGGTGAGTCTCGACGCCTTGGGGCTGACCGGTTGCGTGCTCGAGCAGAATCCGGTCGCGAGCTTCGCGCGGCTGACCGGTTCGACCGGCGCCGCTTCGTTCGCCTACGCGATCCCGAACAACCCGCTGTTGGTCGGACTGCAACTGCACGTGCAGTGGTCCGTCCTCGACCCGACCGCGAACCCACTCGGACTCAGTCTCAGCCCCGGCGGCATCGCGACGATCGGCGACTACTGACCCGCATCGCACCCCGCCCCCCGACCAGGTATCGAATCATGTCGAATCACAGCCTCCCGTCGTCGTGCTGCGCACTGTTCGTCGTTCTCTCGCTCGGCTCGGCGAGCCCGGCGACCGCCCAGGGCTTCCGAGAGTCGTGGCGCTGGAACCTCGCGTGCACGAACTTCGCCTTCGACTTCCAGAACAACCTCTGCTGCAACACCGTCGGTCCGACGACCGACTACTACGCTCACAAGATCGATCCGCACGGCGACGAGATCTGGGTGCAGAGCTACGGGGACCCGCAGGAAGTCGACCACAGTCACTGGGTCGCGGTCGACTCGCTCGGCAACGTCGTGCTGACCGGCCACCAGCACGGTCCGACCGGAGGCATGCTGACGGTGAAGTTCAGCGCGAACGGCGCCGTGCTGTGGGCCGACGTCCGGCTCGGCGGAGAGGGCTATCGCGTGGAAGTCGACGCGGCGGACAACGTGTACGTCGCCGGCCGCGTGTTCGGCGGCAACGGCAACGACTTCCTCACCGTGAAGTACGATCCCGCCGGCAACGTCCTGTGGGAACGACAACGCGACTTCTTCCAGAACGACGACTCGCCCAACGCGCTCGCAGTGTCGCCGAACGGCCGCGTCGCGGTGACCGGCGGTTCGAGTAGCGACATGGCGACCGTGGTCTACGACACGAACGGCAACGAACTGTTCGCCGACTGGCGACTCGCCAGCAGCGGCAGTTCGGACGTCGCGATCGCGCCGGACGGCGCGGTGTACGTGTGTGGCATCTCGGTCAACCTCGCGGCGTTGGTCGTGCGCTTCGATCCGGCCGGCACGCAGTCATGGGCCGTCGAGAACACCGGCCCGAACGGACCGTTCGCGTTCGCCCGGCGCCTCGCGATCGACTCGCTCGGCAACGTCGTGGCCGCCGGTCACGGTGACTCGCTGACGCCGTACATGGACTGGGTCGTGTTCAAAGTCGACCCGAGCGGCAGCGTTCTGTGGACCCGAACGCACGACGGCTTCGCGGGCAACGAGGAGTTCGCGACCGCCGTGACGATCGGCGCGCGCGACGAGATCTACGTCGCGGGCAGTGCCGGCGCGACGTGCCAGGCGGTCCGCGGACTCGGGCTGGTCGTGATTCGATTCGCCGCCGACGGGGCCACCGATTGGACGCACGAGGCACCGTGCTCGGGCGGGCTACCGACGACGGTCGGCTTGGACTCGTTCGGCGAACTGGTCGTCGGTGGCGGCTCCTCGATCGGCACGGCCATCCGCATCGACCAGGAGCAGTGGACATCGGCGGGACTCGCGCTGGTCGGACCGAGCGGCGCCGCCGAACTCGACATCCGCGGCTACTTCGACCCCAGCGCGACCGCCGTCGTCACCCTCGACCGTGCACTTTCCCACACCGTCGGGGCACACTTCTTCGGTTTCGCGCGCGTGGACTTCCCGTTCATGGGCGGCACGCTCGTGCCCAGACCGGACCTGGCGCTCTCGTTCGTGACCGATGGATCAGGGGGGCATGCGGTCACGCTCGCGCTGCCGTCGTTCATCCCGGTCGCAACCGAGATCTGGGTGCAGACGTGGCTGCTCGACCCAGCGGCGCCGCAGGGGCTGATCGCGTCGAACGCCGTCGTGAGGGCGCTGCAGTAACGAGCACATCGCTCTCGATGCGCCCGAAGGTATCTGAGCCGTCGTCGGCGCTCGCCGGGGCGAACGAATCCAGCAGAACTGACAGAACCATCCGCCCGAAGCGCTGATCGGCAACCGGGTCGCAGCCCTACGATTCGCGGCGCTGTCGAGACAGGTCTCGCAGTTCTCCACCCAAACAGGAGCACTCACATGATTCGTTCGCTCGCTCTTGCGCTCGCGTTCGCGGGTGCCTCGCTCTCCAACGCCGTGGCTCAGTGCACGCCGATCCCCGGCGTCGGTTGCCTCGGCGATCCTCCTCCCACCTGCAGTGGTCCGCCGTCATCGGCGGCCGGCTTCTCACTGCGCTGCGGCGGTTCGCCGGCCAGCCTGCCGTGCATCGCACCACCGGTCATGATGATCGGTTTCTGCAGTCTGCCGATCCCGATCCTCCCACCGCTCGGATGTTCGACGACGTGCGGCCTCGTCGTATCGCCGTCGTTCGGGACGTTCCCGGACCCGACGGTCGTCGGGCCCGGTCTTCCGGTCGGACTCAAGCTCTGCGTGCAGTGCGCGTGCATCGCGAGCAACGCCGCGGGTGCGCTGTGCATCAACCTCAGCGACGGGCTCTCGGTCGCGATCGTGCCGTGACGGACAGCGCGCAGGGTCCAGCGAGATGAGTCGAGCGGGCGACGTGGTATCGTCGACCCGATGCGAATCTCGCTCGCTCGGATCCTGTCCGCCGTCTGCCTGACCGTCTCGCTCCCGGCGCAGGCCCCCCAGCGCGCTCTCGTCGAGAAGCTCTGTGAGGCCTACGCCGCGCGCGGCTTCGAGATCGATCCCGCGAAGCTCTCGATCGAGACCGCGGACGACGAGCGGATGACCGCCGATCTCGATGCGCAGCAGGACTTCTTCTTCGCACCGCACCACTTCGAGGTCACGGGTCTGATGTACGAGGCCATCGGTGCGGTCTCCGACGCGGACGCGATGCGCGAGATCGCGATCGACGGCTCCAAGGCGACGCTGCACGCCTACTTTCACTATCCGCGCAACGCGCTCGTGTTCCTCGACAACGAACTGTCCGACTTCGTCGGAATCGAACCGATCGTGGCACACGAGCTGGGCCACGCCTGGCGCCACGTCGCCCGCGACATGAGCAAGCTCGCCGCGAAGTCAGACCGGACGTCCGACGACGCCAAGACCCTGCAGTGTCTGCTCGAGGGCGAGGCCGAACTGATCTCGATGGATCTGTTGTTCTCCCGCCAGGGTCGGGCACTCGCGGAGATCCAACCCTACGAACTCGACAATGCACTGACCGGTGTCGCGCATCCCGCGGTGACGCTGCCCTACGAGGTCGGTCGCAAGTTCATGCACGCGCGTTTCGTCGACAAGGGCTGGGACGCCGTGCACCGTGCGCTCGAGCAGCGGCCGACGTCGAGCGAGCAGGTCCTGCACCCGACCAAGCTCGGTCGAGACCAGCCGACCGCGCTCGACCTACCTGCATGGACTCCACTGGACGCGCCGCTCGAACCGATCGCGACCGACGTGATCGGCGAGTGTGCGATCCTGACGATGCTGCTGGTCAAGAAGTGCCGCGTGCTCGACGCGAAACTCGCCGCCTCCGGCTGGGACGGGGACCGGCTCGTGCTCTACCGCTGGGGTGACGACGAGTGGTTGATCGGTTGGCGGACGCTTTGGGATCGCGAGGCCGACGCCGCACAGTTCGCGGCCGCGCTGCACGGCATCCGCGGCGAGGTTCGCACCGAAGGTCGCACCGTCGATTGGGCCTGGGCCAGTCGCGACGATTTCGAGGAGGAGTTCCTCCAGCTGCTCGCCGGCCGAGCGACGCCCGCGGCCGACGAAGCCGACGCCGCGTCGACGACCGCGGTCGAGGCCGCGATCGAGCGGTCGGCGAGACCCGCGACGCTCGAGGACGGCATCTTCGTCCACACCGGCCACGGCGTGCGGTTCTCGGTGCCCGCCGGTTGGACCCTGCAGGAAGTGAACGGTGAACAGAGCGTGATGGCGCCGCCCGCCGATGGTTTCCGTGACAACATCAACACCCGCAGGTTGCCGCGGCGCGGACTCGACATCGACGGCGTCCTCGCCGAGAACCGCACCTTCTTCGAGAGCAGCGACAGGTTCGAACTCCACTCGATCGAGAAAGTGCACCGCGGCGAGGCCGACGCCGTGCACGTCGAATGGGGCGGTAAGCTCAACGGGCGCGACCTGCGCTTCTTCGTGTTGATCCTGCTCACCGATGACTCACAGGTGATCGTGACCGCGACGACGCTCGAGAAGCATGTCGAGGCGCGCCGCGAAGCGACGGAAGCGACGTTGGCGAGTGCACGCCTGATCGAGTGAGCTCGCACCGCAACGAGAACCGACCGTATTCGCCGTCGGGCGAATCGGTCCGTTCTCGTCGCGGTTCCGCACTCGCGTCAGAACACCAGTCCGACCGCGTTCGACCACTCCGACGTCCACTCGTAGTCGCGGCTCTGCGAGTCGTAGGCGCTGATCAACCGCACGTGCTGGATGAAGACGCGCTCGAACATCCCCAATTGCTCGGGGATCGTGAACGCCACCGTCGAGGCTTGGGATCGTCCCCCTCCTGACAGGGACGCGACCCCGCTCGTGGCGACGACATTCGTGTAGAGCGAGCAACCCGGTCGACCGAGGAAGCCCAGATCCAGCGGCAGCGGCACGCCCATGTAGTCGGTCGCGCTCAGGCCGATGATCATGACCGTGCGCACGTCCCGGTATGGGAACGATGGCTGCGCACCTTCCGAACGGGCGAACAGGACACCGCCGGCTTCGAGTGAGCCTTCCACGGTCAACTCCAACGGACCGCTGTGGCCACATCCCTGACCGATCGGATAGCCGAAGCCGCCGAACGTGGCACCCAACACGCTGGCCTGCGGGTTCGACAGCAACGTCATGGCGCCCGTCGCACGGTCGATTCGCCAGGTGCCGTCCTGGCTACCGCCGTACAGTTCGCCCGCGTCGTCCGCCGTGAGCCAGGTGATGTAGGCGTTCCCGCCGACCGTGGTCTGTTCGCCCGTGAGCGGATCGATCTCGATCAGGCCATCGCTGTCGGACCACACGTAGAGCTGGTCGCCCACGGCGCCGAGCGCACGGACTCCGGCGAGACCACATTCCACGCGTGCCACGATCGCAACCGATCCACTCGTCGTGTCGACCTGGAGGATCGCACAGGTCGCGTTCCACGGCGCCCAGACGTTCAGGTAGACCGAGTTCGCCGGTCCGGGGGCGGCGCCGCGTACGATCGCGGATTCGGCGACGCGGAACATCGGCGTGATGCGGTGCGCGATCGCATCGACGAGACACAGGTGCCCGAGCGCGTGCGTCCACATGCGACCGTCGGTCGCCCGGGCGAGGCCGATCATCGTGGGTAGTCCGGAGGCGACCTCCTGGACGTCACCGGTCCGTGAGTCGAGCACGAGGAGCCGACCCGGACCGACTCCATACATGTCCTGACACGGGAGGGACGACGCCAGGACGGAGATCGCGAGAACGTGGATCAGAGCTTTCATGGGGTTTCGCCTTCTGTTGTTCGAGGTTGTGACCAGGCAAGGATCCGCGGCTCCCGCCTGTCACAGCTCGAAAGGCGATTTCTCGATCGCGGCCTCCGAACGGTCGTTCCGGGACCAGCGCGACCAGGCCCGGCTCAGCCGATCACAGCCGACCGGATCCGAGGATCCCGAGCGCGAGCAGCATGCCCATCACGCCAGCGACCACGAATCCGACGACCCCCAGCACGGGCAGATCCCAGACCGTCGGGCCGACACGCGCCTGGATCACGATCGACGAACCGACGATCAGCGCGGCGACGATCATCCCGAGCGCGAGTCGGTTCGACGAGCGGTCGACCTCGGTCGCGAAGCTCTCGAGGCCCTCGTGCCGGAATCCGACGCGGAGCTGGTTGCGCTTGACCATGTCCAGGATGCGCGCGAGGTCCGCCGGGGTCTTGCGCAGCAGTGCCGCGAGGTCCTTGACCGTGCCTGCGATCTCCTTCGCGATCTCGCCGGGACTCGCGCGGCGGCGCAACATGCGCAGCACGAACGGCCGAGCTCGGGTCACGAGATCCAGCTTCGGGTCGAGGTCCCGCGCCACGGCCTCGGCGGTGGCGAGTGCCTTCGCCAGCAACACGAGGTCGGGTGGGAACACGATGTGGTGGCGACGCAGCGTGTCGAAGAACTCCGACATCGCTTCGGCGACGCGAATCTCCTCGAGCGGCAGACCGTGGAAACGGTCCAGGAAGTCACCGATGTCGTGACGCAGGGTCGCGACGTCGACACCTTCGGGCAGGCGGCCGGCGGACAGC
>JAGQQZ010000613.1 GCA_020425915.1 Planctomycetota bacterium
AGCGCCTCGGCGGCGGCTTCGGCCTCGAGATCGGAGGCGGCACCGAACTCGGCGTCGTGCTCGTGTTCCCGGTCGGCACCCGGGTCTGAGAAGCGACCCGAGGGTCGAGCGGTCAGTCGGCGCCCGCTTCCAACTCGGGGAGTCGCGTCGGCCGGCCAAGCGGGTCCTGCCGCAACGGCGCCGGCCGATCCTCGAGCATGGTCGACGCCACGGTCGTACCTGCGACCACGTCGTCGATCTCTCCCTCGAGCATCGCTTTGACCAGCGCCTCTTCCTCGTCAGGGTCGAGCTCGGTTCCAACCTCGACCTCCCGGGCCCCCACGGCGGGCGTCTCGGCCGGCTCCTCGGCGGCGAGGACTTCGCTGGAACCCGGAGCCGGCTCCTCGACGATCTCGTCGGTGGCATCCGCGTCCTCGTCCTCGTCGAGCTCGTAGCGCTCGCCGAGGACCTCGGCGGCGAGACCGCCGTAGTCCCAGGCACCCGCCGATTCCGGATCGTGCTCGAAGATCGTCCGTCCGAAGCTCGGCGCCTCGGCCAGCTTGACGTTCGAACGGATCGGATACTTGGACACCAGGTCGCCGAAATGGTGGTCGATCTCGGCCAGCACCTCGGCCGTGAGCCGAGTTCGGAAGTCGACCATGCACGGCACGACCTTGGTGATCCGCAACGCGGGGTTGAGTCGCGATCGCACGAGTTCGATCACCTCGGTGAGCTTGGCCATCCCCTGCAGCGAGAAGTAGTCGGCCTGCATCGGGATCAGCACCTCCGCCGCCGCGCAGAGCGCGTTCGCGGAGATGACGCCCAGCGAGGGGGGGCAGTCGAGCAACACGAAGTCGAACGGCTCGTTCGAGTCCTTCTCGTAGCGCTCGAGGGCGTCCTTGAGGACCATCTCCCGTCCGATCTTGTTCGCCAGGATCTGTTCGACGCCGCCGAGCGAGGATTCGGACGGAACGACGAACAGACCCTCTTCGTTCGACGGCACGAGCAGCTCAGCGAGCGGCTTCTGCTCGAGGAGGAGCGTGGTCATCGTCGCCGATTCGTCCGTCGGCCGGCGGTCGACGTGGAGCGACAGGTTCCCTTGCGGGTCGAGGTCGAGCAGCAGCACGCGCTTGCCACGCCGTGCGAGGCCGGCGCCGAGATTCAAGGTCGTCGTCGTCTTGCCGACGCCGCCCTTCTGGTTGATGACCGCGATGCACCTCATCGTCAACTCCGATCTGGCAACAGCGAAATCAGGCTGGGCAACGAGAGCCCACCGTCGGCGACGAACGGCTCAGCGGCCTGACAACCCGACAGCGACCCGAAGTAGCGATCCCGTGCCTCGGCCCGTTCGAGCACGTCGAGCTTCCGGACACGATGTGCGTCGCTCCCGGTGACCTGGGACGCGTAGCACTCGAGCGCCGCGCGCTTCTTCG
This sequence comes from Planctomycetota bacterium, assembly GCA_020425915.1. Lineage (GTDB taxonomy): Bacteria > Planctomycetota > UBA1135 > UBA1135 > UBA2386 > JAGQQZ01. The sequence continues at coordinate 1,413 of JAGQQZ010000613.1, forward strand.
CGACGTGGGCACTGATGTCGACGCACACCGTCGGCTGGATCAGGTCGTTCCCGGCGTAGAACATCACACGGGCGGGCCGATGCGCAGGGCCCAGTCCGGGTTCGAAATTGGCGAGACCCGCGTGGAAGAACGCGCGCCGTGCGACCCGGCCGGTCTCCGCGTGGTCCGGATGGATGTCGACCGTGGTCGGGCCGAGCATGAGTGCGGGCCGCAACCGCCGGATCTGCTCGACGACCGCGTTCAACGCCCGCGCGTCGTCGCGCAGCTCGGCGTCGGGCAGACCGAGATCGATCCGCTCGGCCACACCGAGGACGTTCGCCGCAGCCGCCGCCTCCCCGGCGCGGATCTCAGGCGTCCCGAGCGTGCCCTTCTCACCCCGTGACATGTCCACGATCGCGACGCGGGCGCCGCGCGAAACGAGGTCGACGATCGTGCCGCCGCAGCCGATCTCAGCGTCATCGGGGTGCGCCGCGAGCACGAGGACGTCGACGGTCACAGTTCGACGACTCCGTGATCGATGCAGAACGGATCCGCGGCATCGAGGATCGATCGCGAGATCGAGGTCCCGTGCCGAACCATGAAGGGCAGGATCGGCAGCACTCGCTCCTGCAGGCGACCGCGCGGCCGTAGGTTCGCGACGAGCTTGCGGACCTGCAGCAACCCGGTGCCCACACGCTGTTCGCGAGCCTTGCGCAGCTTCTTGGTGAGCTTCGTGAGCTCCTCCGCGATCTTCGACTGGGTCCTGGATGCGGGAGCCACGAGTTGCGGATCCGAGTCCGCGACCAGCGCGGCGATGCGCTTGAGCTCCGAGTCGATCTGGTCGCCGAGCGAGTTCAAGGCCTCCTCGACCGTGCCCTCCGATCCGTCGTCGAGTTCCGCCGCGATCTCCGCCGGATCCCGCGTGAGGTCCGGGATGTCGAGACCGCAGCGGTTCAGGACGCGACCGATCGACGGTTCGACGAGCGTCATCGACGCCCGCGGCACGAACACCGGCTGCGGAACGCCGAGCGTCTTGTAGAGCGGCCCCGCGATCGCGAGGTACGACAGTTCGCCGGGACCGACGACGAATCCGATCGTCGGCAGGCAGGCGTCCTGCCACAGCGGTCGCAGCAGCACGCCCGGACTGAGGTCCTGAGCGCGTCGGAAGGGCTCGCTCGCGGCGAGCGGAACGCGTCGATCCCCGGCCATCTCGAACATCAGCGTGGCCGTCGGGTCCATCGTCACGTCGAGTCCGATGTCGGTGAGGTGTTCGGTGACGCCTCCGATCCGGTCGCGGATCGAGTCCGACATCTCGCACCAGCGCGGCAGCACTTCGAATGCCGAGGCGGGCAGGTCACGCGGTTCGATGACGAGCAGGCCGTCCTCGCCGAACAGCGAGAACAGGAGCCGCGCCATCGCGTCGCCAAAGTGCTCGTCGGCGTGGCGTGGCCGGAACACGTCCATCACCGATTCGAGGAAGTCGCTGTCGGGGAGTAGCGTCGCGACCTCGGCGAGCGCGCTTTCCATCGCCCGGCCGACCCGGATCGACCGAATCGGCTCCCCGCTCGCAGCCGGCAGGTCGAGCCGCACCCGCTGCACCTCCTGCGACGAGTTCGGCAGGAAGGCGCGGTTGACCTCGTCGAGATCGTGGTCGTCGCTGTGGTTCCAGAACACCGGCACGACGCGCGGCGCATCGGGCAATTCCGACAGTTCGCGCGCGAGCCGGACCGCAGTCGCCGCCTTGTGCACCGAATACAGCGGTCCACCGAAGAGGCCCGGCTGCTGGCCGGTGATCACGAAGAACGTGTCGTCCGACGCCACGGCTCGGGCGCTGTCCAGCACTTCCTGCGGTGCCCCATGCCGTTCCGCGTAGTCGGTGAACGAGACCGACAAGTCCCGGCGATCGACGAGCCGACGCGCGTTCAGCGGAGCGCGACGCAGCAGGTCCGCCCCATTTCGCGGGCGGCTGCCGAGGAACTGCCGGATCTCCGGGTCGTCCTCGCAGTACCGGAGTTGCACCTCGATGGTGCCGAGGCGGCGATACGGAATGTGCCTGACGTTCGCTCTCACGTGTTCAACGCTCACGGCAAACCTCCCGCAACTCGGCGCAGAAGCCCTCGAGCGCGGCGGTGATCCGATCGAGCCAGTCGCGGTCGGTCGGCTCGAAACACTGCATGATGCCGCGACTCTGGTTGACCAAGGCACCCCGTCCGCGATCATCGAACGCAGGACCGAGGTCGGCGACGGCCCCACCTTGGGCGCCGACACCGGGGATGAGGAACCACGCGCGCGGCATGCGCGCACGCAGACTCACGAGTTGTTCGGGATAGGTCGCACCCACGACGGCCCCTACGGCCGAATAGCCGGTCGAGTCCACCAATTCGCGCCCCCAACGATCGACCGCGTCGGCGACGGCCTCGCACAGCGTCTCGCCATCGGTCACGCGCTCTTGGAACTCACCGGCCGACGGATTGCTGGTGTGGACGAGCACGAACACGGCGCGGCCCGACTCGCGGCATGGCGCAAGGAAGGGTTCGATCGAGTCCGAGCCAAGATAGGGATGCAAGGTGACGGCGTCGGCGTGCTCGAAGTGCGCTCGAGCGTACGCCGCTGCAGTACTCCCGATGTCGCCGCGCTTGATGTCGCCGATGACAGGCAGCCCGAGCTCGCGCGCGATGCGACAAGTCTCGATCCATGCCGCGAATCCCTCGGCACCGAACACCTCGAAGAATGCGATGTTGGGCTTCACCGCGACGGCGAGCGGCGCGATGCGCGGGAGGGCCTCGCGGTAGAACGCGACGATCCGCTGCGCCGGCGGCGCGTCGGGCTCGAGGGTCCCCGGCAGCGCGTCGAGGCGTGGATCGAGGCCGACGACGGCAGCTTGGCGGCCAGCTGCGAGCCGTGCGTCGATTTGCTTCGTGAAGGCCTCGTCCATCGGTTCGCTCCGCTCATGCTAGCGGCTCGCGCGCACGAGCCCACGCGCGAAATCCGAGCCGGTTCGACGGTGGTAAAGCGCGGCGGTTTTGCTTCGCTAGACACGTCCACGACCCCGACTCGCTCGAGAGGCTGCACGTATGGCAAAGGTCTTCGTTCCCCGAGAATCCGAAGCCGGCGAAACCCGCGTCGCCGCGACCCCGGAGACCGTGCGGGGGTTCGTCAAGGCCGGTTTCGACGTCGTCGTCGAGCACGACGCTGGCGCGTCGGCGGGCTTCACGAACGCGGAGTTCGAGGAGGCCGGTGCCAAGATCGGCTACGAACTGGGCGAGGCGGACCTCGTGCTCTGCATTCGGCCGCTCGAACCCGAGGCCTGCGGCAAGCTCAAGCCCGGCGCAATCGTCATCGGCAGCCTGCAGCCGACGGTCCATACGAACTCCGTCCAGGCGCTCGCGAACGCCAAGGCGACGTCGTTCGGGCTCGAGCTCGTACCACGAATCACCCGAGCGCAGAAGATGGACATCCTGAGCAGCCAGGCGACCGCCGCCGGCTACCAGGCCGTGCTGATGGCGGCCGCGCACCTTCCGAAGTTCTTTCCGCTGTTGATGACCGCGGCCGGCACGATCAAGCCGGCTCGGGTCTTCATCCTCGGCGCCGGCGTCGCCGGTCTACAAGCGATCGCGACGGCACGTCGACTCGGCGCCGTCGTCGAAGCCAACGACGTGCGGTCGGCCGCCGCGGAGCAGGTCGAGAGCCTCGGCGCGAAGTTCGTCGACACCGGTACGCCACCGCAAGCCGAGACGACGGGCGGGTACGCGAAGGAGACGACGCACGAGTACCTGATGAAGCAACGTGAGATCCTCACGAAGCACGTTTCCGACGCGGACGTCGTGATCACGACGGCTCTGATCCCTGGTCGCAAGGCACCCGTCATCGTCACGGCCGACATGGTCAAGGCGATGCACCCGGGTTCGGTGATCGTGGACCTCGCCGTCGCCGCCGGCGGCAACGTCGAGGGCAGCGTGGCCGGCAAGATCGTCGACGTCGGCGGCGTGAAGATCATCGGCGAACCGAACCTCCCGTCGCTCGTCGGCACGGACGCGAGCCGCATGTGGGCACGCAACGTGCTCGACTTCGTCAAGCCGATGTTCAAGGAAGGCGGCGGCCTCGAACCCGACTGGGAGGACGAGGTCCTGCTCGCCAGTGTCGTCACGCGCGACGGACAGATCGTTCACGAGGGCGCGAAGCAAGCGCAGCAGAGCAGCAAGGACGCCTCGCAATGAGTTTCGAGATCATCTTCTTCGTGTTCGTGCTCGGGGCCTTCATCGGCTTCGAGGTCATCACGAAAGTCCCGCCGACGCTGCACACGCCGCTCATGTCCGGTAGCAATGCGATCTCGGGTGTGACGATCGTCGGCGCGATCATCTGCCTGCGGTTGTTCGAAGGCGGCTCGCCCGTCGGCATGGTCGCGCACGTGCTGGGCTTCCTCGCCGTCGTTTGCGCGATGGTCAACGTGATCGGTGGCTTCATGGTCACCGACCGCATGCTGGCGATGTTCAAGTCGAAGACCAAGAAGAAGGACTGAGTCGTGGAGAAGCTGTACGTCTACCTGTATCTGCTCGCCACGGCGCTGTTCATCCTCGGCCTGAAGCGTCTGTCCGGCGTCCGCACCGCGCGCGGCGGCAACCGCCTGGCCGCGCTCGGCATGCTGATCGCGATCGTCGCGGCGGGCATGGAGGGGGTCGGAAGCGGTGGCCTCAGCTGGAGCATGTTGCTCCCCGCGATGCTGCTCGGCACGGCGATCGGCGCATTCCTCGCCACCAAGGTCGAGATGACCGAGATGCCCGAGCTCGTCGCCGCATTCAACGGTGTCGGCGGGCTCGCCTCGGCTGTGGTCGCGCTGTCGTTCCTGGCGAACCACACCGCGGATGGGTCACTAATCGACCTGTTGTCGGAAGCGCACGACATCGAATCCCCGGTCAGCACGGCAATCACGCTGCCGCTCAGCATCCTGATCGGCATCGCGACGCTGACCGGCAGTTTCGTCGCCTACCTGAAGCTCGGTGGCAAGAAGATGAGCCATCCGTTCGCCGGCAGCTCGCGTCACGGCGTGCACCTGCTGCTCGGCGCGCTCGCGATCGTCTCGAGCCTGTGGATGATCCTCTGGGCCACGAACGGTGGTTCGCAGTGGCTGGCGATCGTCGTGCTCGTCGTGATCTCCGGCATCCTCGGCGTGTTCCTGACGATGCCGATCGGCGGCGCCGACATGCCGGTCGTCGTCGCGTTGCTGAACTCGTACTCGGGGCTCGCGGCCGCCGCGAGCGGGTTCGTCATCCAGAACCTGTTGCTCGTCGTCGCCGGTTCGCTGGTCGGCGCCTCGGGCCTGATCCTCACGCGGATCATGTGCAAGGCGATGAACCGTTCGCTCGGCAACGTGCTGCTCGGCGGGATCGGTGACGACTCCGTCGCCGAGGACGCGCGCGAGTACTCGAACATCAAGGAGTCCTCCCCCGAGGAGGTCGCGATGCTGCTCGATGCGGCGACTTCGGTCATCATCGTGCCCGGCTACGGACTCGCGGTCGCGCAAGCGCAGCACGTCGTGCGCGAACTCGCGAACGAACTCGAGAAGCGCGACATCCAGGTCCGGTACGCGATCCACCCGGTCGCCGGCCGGATGCCCGGTCACATGAACGTGCTGCTCGCCGAGGCCGACGTCCCTTACGAGCAGCTCTGGGAACTCGAACGCATCAATGGCGACTTCCAGAACACCGACGTCGTCATCGTCGTCGGCGCCAACGACGTCGTGAACCCGGTCGCGCGTGAGCAGGGCAACCCGATCTCGGGGATGCCGATCCTCGACGTCGACCACGCGCAGACCGTCGTGAACATCAAGCGCAGCCTCAGTCCGGGCTATGCCGGCATCAAGAACCCGCTGTTCGAACTCGACAACAGCCTGATGGTGTTCATGGACGCGAAGGAAGCGCTGACCGAGATGCTGAAAGAGGTCAAGGAGCTGTAGCGCCGCGCGCGGTCTACGGTCGGAACAGTTTCCCGGCGTGTGCGCTGTCCGGGAACTTGCCCGCCACCGCGTTCGCGCGCCGCACGGCCTCCTTCAGCGAGACGATGCGCGCACCGTCCTCGATCGGGATCCAGACCGAGTGCTCGCGGCGCTCCTGCACCACCGCGTCGAATTGCTCGGTGGTCTCGGCAGCGTCGAGCCGATCGAGCAAGGCCTGGTCGAGCAGCGCGGATCCGTCGGACACCGCGATCTCCGTCACACCGAGCAGCGCATCGCAGCTGACGCCGTAGACACGCGCGAGTTCGATCAGGTCCTGACAGGACGGTAGCCGGGCGCCGCTTTCCCAGCGCGAGATCGCCGACTCGTGACACCCGACACGTCCTGCGACCTCGTCCTGCGTCAGGTCGAGCCGCGCGCGGAGTTGGCGCAGGCGCACGGCGACTTCGGACGCGAGCTTCGAGCGTCGCGGATCGACGGGTCTCTCTGGGGTCATCGGGTTCGCGTTGGGGCGGACGGGCATTGTACGTGCCGATCCGCAGGTCTTCGGTGGTTGTCGAGAGGATCGGAATCGACGGCACAGAACTTGACAATTCGTCAAACTTCGTGAAGGATCGGCTTTCTCTTCGGAGCTCGCGGTCTCATTGGGACTTCGAGCTCTCTTGCACCTCAGAAAACACACCCAGAAGAAGATGAAGCACCCTGCACGCCCCGCGACGTCGTTCGCGGGTCCCCGATCTCCCGTCGACCGGGCATTCGCCGAGTTCCGCCGCACCCAGGATCCCGAGGCGTTCGCCGAAGTGGTCCGCGAGACTCGGAAACCGCTCGAGGGCACCGCGCGCACCCTCGTGCGCGACGCGGCCACGGCCGACGACCTCGTCCAGACGACGCTGTTCGCCGCGCTGCGCGGAGCGCCGAGCTACGACCCTGCACAGCCGGTCGTGCCCTGGCTGATCGGGATCCTGATGAACCGCGCCCGGCGTTGGCGCCGCCAGGATCGCCGTGTTCCGGATCCGGATCGGATGGCTCCGGAATTGCCGCTGCCGGACCCCTGCGTGACGGTCGAGCACCGCGAGACGAAGACCCGGGTCGCTGACGCGATCCGGCGCTTGCCGCACAACTATCGCGACGTCCTCGAACTGCACCTGCTCCGCGGACTCACGCCGCTCGAGATCGCGGGCCACCTGGGCCGATCTCGTAGCACGGTGCGAACCCAACTCGCTCGCGGTCTCGCCAGGTTGCGGTTCGAGCTACGGACCGCCGGCTAGCCCGCCGGCTTCGGTCCGTTGAGGAGCCAGTGCACCCAGATCGAAGCCGCGTATCCCAGCACGACGACCGGCGTCCACCGAAGGTGCGCGGCGAACGTGTACATCCCGCGCGCCGTCCCCATGAGCGCGACGCCCGCGGCGGACCCGACCGACAACATCGACCCGCCGACTCCGGCAGTCAACGTGATCAGCAGCCACTGGAAGTGCTGCTCGGCCGTCGTCGTCCCCATCGTCGGGTCCATCTTCAGGACCGCGAACATCACTGGCACGTTGTCGAGCACGGCCGACACGACCCCGACGGCGATGTTGGCCGGCAGCGCGCCGTACTGATCGTAGAGGGCAACCGAGGCGCTGAGCAGGAAGCCGAGCTCAGCGAGCCCGCCGACGCACATGATCACGCCGAAGAAGAACAGCAACGTGTCCCATTCGACTTCGGCGACGTTCTGGAGCACGTCGACGGACTCTCCCTTCTTGTGCCGCCGGACGCGCCGCTGCCGCGTGAACCCGTAGAACATGAAGTAGGCGAGCCCCGTCGTCATCCCCAGGAACGGCGGCAGGTGCCAGCGCGCGTGGAAGATCACGGCCGTCACGATCGTCAGCAGGAACAGCACGATCACGATCAGCCATCCCTCCTTGAGCTCGACGTGCTCCTGCATCGGCTCCGGACGGGTGTTCGGCAGGAAGAACGCCATGATCGCTGCCGGCACGAGCCAGTTGACCAGCGACGGCACCAGGATCGAGACGAACTCGAGCGCCTCCACCTTGTGTGCGGCCCAGACCATCAGCGTCGTGATGTCGCCGAACGGTGAGAACGCGCCACCCGCATTGGCCGCCACGACGACGTTGATGCACGCCATCGAGATGAACCTCGGGTTACCGCGACCGACGGTGACGACCACGGCCCCCATCAGCAGCGCGGTCGTCAGGTTGTCCGCAATCGGCGAGATCATGAACGCCAGCGCACCCGTGACCCAGAACACCGCGCGCAGACCGAACCCCGCGGAGACCAGCCACGCGTTGATCCGCAGGAACACGTTTCGTTCCCCGATCGCGCTGATGTAAGTCATCGCGACCATCAGGAAGAGGAACAGCTCGGCGAAGTCGGATACGTGGTGCTTCACCTGCGCCGCGAGGTCCACCGGGTGATCGCCACCCATGAGCCCGGCGTCCTCGAATGCCAGCGCGGTGAACAACCAGATCAGTCCCGCGGCGAAGATCACGGGCTTCGACTTCCGCAGGTGGATCAGGTCCTCGGTGACGACGAGCGTGTACGCGAGGACGAAGACGACGAGCGCCACGATCGCGTAGCCATTGCTGGCCAGGTCGTGGGCGGTATCGCTAGCCAGGAAGCTGAGCACGGAGGGGCCTCATTGGATTCAGCACGGGGCTATCGACACAGGATGGCCCTGTGCCGAATCGATTCCAGGAAATGTCGGGCGGCGTTCAGCCCGCCTCGACTGCGTCCGCGTCGACGAACGACGCGATGCACGCGTCGACGGCTTGGAACAGCGGCGCCTGGCGCACTCCGAGCAGGCTCAGCACCTGGTGGGCACTCAGCGTGGAGTCGAGGTCGGCGCCCTGACCTTCCGGGAACAGCACCGGTTCCTCATGGGCACCGAACGACAGCGGCGGCAGATTCGGATCGTGCGCCTGCTGCTCGGCCTTGTCGAGCAAGTCGCGCAGGTCGACGCCGCGCAGCACGAGCAGCTCCCACGGCTTGTCCTCGAGGCGACGGGCGTACAGCTCGTGCAGCGCGAGGATGTGCTTGCACGGCATCTCCGGATCCCCGCACGTGCACGCTGAGGTGACCCGGCGCGCTTCGGGGAACACCGACTCGTTGGCGATGCGAGCGATCAACCGGTCGAACGAGCGCGGCACACGCCCCATGCCGAGCGCCTCCCGCATGCTCGCGGATCGTCGCATCACACGGACGACCTGCGGCCAGATTCTCGTCGGCAGCTTCGGGACGTGGATGCTGACCTCGTTGATCGAGCCCATCGTCCCTTCGAGTTCGGCCTGGATCGCGCCCGGCACGATGCGAACGCGCGGCGCCCGAATCGACGGCAACGAGGACAGCGCGAGCTCGAGCCGGTTGTCGTCCCCGAGCGATGCGAGCGCTCGCCAGCGCTCGCTCGTGGACAGCGGCCTCACATGGCGATCGCTCATGCCAGCGCCTCCTGACGATCGAGCAGGAGCAACTTCTTGAGCTCGTCGTTGCTGAGTTCGGTCAGCCAGCTCTCGCCGGCCCCGAGCAACGTGTTGGCGACATCGCGCTTCAGCTCGAGCATCTCCTGGATCCGTTCTTCGAGCGTGCCCGTGCAGACGAACTTGTGGACGAAGACGTTGCGCCGCTGACCGATGCGGAACGCACGGTCGGTCGCCTGGTCCTCAACCGCGGGATTCCACCAGCGATCGAAGTGGAACACGCGATTCGCAGCGGTGAGGTTGAGGCCCGTACCGCCGGCCTTGAGCGAGAGCACGAACACGCGCGGACTCTCGTCGGTGGCCGTCTGGAACTGGTTGACCATCTCCTCGCGGTCCTTCTGCGGCACGCCACCGTGGAGGAACAGCACCTGCGACTGGATGACCTCCTCGATGTGCGTCTTGAGCAGGCTGCCCATCTCCTTGAACTGCGTGAACACCAGGCAGCGGTCGCCCTCCGACAGCGCTTCCTCGACCATCTCCGTCAGGAGGTCGAGCTTGCCCGAGCGATTCGGCAGCGCCGACCCATCGCCGTGGTAGTGCGCCGGGTGGTTGCAGACCTGCTTGAGACGCAGCAGCGTCGTCAGGATCGCGCCGCGGCGCTTGATGCCCTCGCCGGCCAACTCGACTTCTTCGAGTCCCCTGCGAACGACTTCCTCGTAGAGCGCCGCCTGCTCCGGATGGAGTCGCGTGACGCAGATCTGCTCCGACTTCTCGGGCAGGTCCGAGATGATGTCGGTGTCCGTCTTGAGTCGGCGGAGCACGAACGGTCGCACCAGCCGACTGAGCATCGAAGCCTTCGAACGGCTGCGCTGGCGCACGATCGGGTGTTCGAGGCTCTGCAAGAACGTCGTCCGGTTGCCGAGCAGTCCCTCGTTGAGGAAGTCCATGATCGACCAGAGGTCGAGCGGACGGTTCTCGAGCGGCGTGCCGGTCAGTACGAGGCGGAATTGTCCGCGCAGGTCGCGCGCGACCTTCGACTGCCGTGTCGCCGGGTTCTTGATGTTCTGCGCCTCGTCGAGGATCAGTCCCTCCCACACCGTGTTCAGGAACAGGTCCTGGTCACGCTGCAGGAGGTTGTAGCTCGTGAGCACGACGTCGACGCCCTCGAGCGACTTCACGAACGCATCGGGCTCGCGCGGACGCTGCTTGCCGTGATGCAGCACGTGCGTGAGCTGCGGCGCGAATCGATTGAGTTCGCGGCGCCAGTTGCCGAGCACGCTGACCGGACAGACGAGGAGGGTAGGCGTGGTCGGGTTGTTGTTCTTGATCCAGTCGAGCACGACCACGATGGCCTGGATCGTCTTGCCGAGACCCATGTCGTCGGCGAGGCACGCCCCGAACCCCTGGTCGACGAGGTAGTGGATCCAGGCGTGGCCGCGATTCTGGTACGGCCGCAGCTCGCCGACGAAGCCCTCTGGAACGTCGCGCGACTCGATCTCGCGGGCCTTCTCGAGCGACTCGACGAGACGCTCGAGACGCGGTGCGGTCTCCATCGTCTCGACCGCGAGCCCGTGGAGATGGGTCGCTCCGCCGAGCTTGAGACGCAACGCGTCGAAGAAGCTGATCTTCTGCCCGTCGTCAGCGGCACGCTTGCCGAACTCTTCGAGCGCGGCACGATCCTTCGGTGTGAGGAGGATGGGCTGATCGTCGAGGTAGACGAGCGGGGACTTCGCCTTGAGCAGGGTGTCGAACTCGTCCTTGGAGAGTTCCTTGCCGCCGATCGCGAGCGACCATTTGAACTCGAACCACGGCTGCTTCGAGTCGGCGACCTCGCCATCGCTGCTCTCGGCGATCGTGACGCGGGCGGCGAGCCGCTCCATGCCCTCGACTCCGGGCAGGGTGATGACGAAGCCCTCGTTCTCGAGCAGCGTCAGGTGGTCGAGGAGTTGGTCGAGTTCCTGGCGATTCAACGAGGCCTTGCCGTCGGCCATGTTCATCGCGCGGTGGAGCGCGGTGATCTTGCCGCTGACCTCGTCGAGGTGGGCCCGCAGTCGCGTCAGGCCATCCCTCGCCAGCGGATCGGCGAACAGGTCGTGGGACAGCCGGTCTTCGAGCGCTTCGAGTGGATACCCGACGGTCTGTCCCGGAATCGGCCGGAACAGGAGCTGGATCGCCCACGGCACTCCTTCCTCGAGCTCGCGTTCGGGTACGAGGACCTCGATCACGGGCTGCGGACGAGTGTGCCAGAACGACTCCGGCAAACGATCGGCAGTTTCGTTGTGGGACTCGTGGCCGGCGGCAGTCGCGCTGATCGCATGACCGACGAAACTGACCGCGAAGTTCCGTGGCGTGACGGCGTAGACCGGGTCGTCCTCGGCCGCGAATCGCGCCGTCAGCAACGAAGTCGGCGCGATCTCGGCGAGCGCCTTCAGGCACGCGATCGACGCCGGGTTCCAGTGCGGGAGGAAACGCAACACCTGCGAATCGGCCGGAGCGAACTCGCCCTTGGCCAACATCCCGGCGACGAAGGTCGCGCCGCGGCACAGGAACGACAGACCGGGCTGTTCGACCGAGGGTTCGTAGCTCGCGAGGAATGGAATCGCCTGCGCGAGCGGCAACGCCCGACCGGGTAGCTTCCAAAGCGCCGGCGCGATCCGGCGCTTCGCGAGTCGTTCGCCCTTGCGAGCCTCGGCGACGCCGATCGGCTTCAGCGTGGCCTCTTCGGTCGGCAGCAGGATCTCGAACTCTGCATCGTCACACGCACTGACGATCTCGGGCGGCAGCGCCGCGTCGACGTCGGTCAGACCGCCGGCGCTGAAGAACGCGATCCGGGCGTCTTCGGGCGAGCGCGCGTGTAGGTATGCAGCATCCATCGGTGTGGTCACGAGGTGGCCCCGCGCCGAACGAGACGCGAGGCCATCGCCTCGGAGGGGAAACCTCCGAGTATAGCGTTCGACGCGGGCTGGGTCAGTCCGTCTGTGCCGGCGGTTCGGCGTGCTGGCTCATCGTCGGGTCGATCGATCCGCGCGTCGCGAAGTCGGCCATCGTGAAGAGGAACAGCAACCCCAGGAACAGCAGCGAGCCGAGGAACGCAATGTTGTTGATCGCGGTGTCCCAGCGAAGGTGCATGAAGATCGCCATGACGCAGCCGGCCTTGACCGACGCGATCGCCATCGCGATCAGCAAGTTCGCGGAACCGAAGTGGAACTGCGCGACCCCGACCGTCAACACGGTCAGGATGAGCAGCGCGACGTAGACCTTGAGGAACGTGCCGGCGCTGCAGACGTGCGCGTGCAGCGACTTGTCGATCTGGACTTCGCCGTGTTCGGCGTGGGCGTGGGCGTCGCTCATCTCAGGGCACCAGATACAGCAGGGGGAACAGGAAGATCCAGATCAGGTCGACGATGTGCCAGTAGAGCCCGATCAGGTCGACGGGAGCGGAGAAGCCGGAGTGGAAGCGGCCCTTGCCGCCCTGCCAGATCAACCAGCTGATCGCCAACATCCCGAGGATGACGTGCACGCCGTGGATGCCCGTCATCGTCCAGTAGAACGAGAAGAACAGATTCGGCCACTCGACGTTCGCGAACTCCTCGGCGTAGTGCCCGTGCGGGTGCCAGAAGCTCCCGGGCAGCAGGCCGTGCTCGATCTTCGCGGTGTACTCGAAGTACTTCACGACCAGGAAGCCGCCGGCGCAGAGCAAGGTGACCCAGAGGAAGCCGAGCATCTGCTTCTTCTGGCTCAGCTGGCACGCCCGCACTCCCATCGCCATCGTCCAGGAGCTGGTCAGCAGGATGACCGTGTTCAGCGAGCCCATCGGCACGCTGAGCTGCTCGCCACCCTTGACGAACGTCTCGGGATACTGGCCGTGGAAGATGAAGTAGGCCGCGAACACGCCGCCGAACAGCATGACTTCGGTCGCGAGGAACAACCAGAAGCCCAGCTTGACGGAGTGGAACTCTTGGTTCGCGTCGTGGAAGTGATGCGCGACGACGTGGGGACGGAACCCCTCGGGCGTCGGCGTCTGGACGATGGGACCGTGGCTCATGCCTTCTTCTCTTCCGTCAGGAAGCTGTAGTCGTAGATGTTGTCGCTCTCGATGACCGGATCGAAGTCGAAGTTCTCATGGATCGGCGGAGTCTGGGTCTTCCAGTCCAGGGTGGCGCCGCCCCAGTAGTTCTGCTTCGCCTTCTTGCCGGCGAAGATCGAGTGGATCAGGTAGCCCATCATCAGCGCGAAGCCCGTGCCGAGGATGAACGCACCGACCGTCGAGACCTTGTGGTAGCCCTCCCACTCGGGCAGGTACGTCGCGTAGCGGCGCGGCATGCCCTGGCTGCCCATCATGAACTGGGGCAGGAAGGTCACCATGAACCCGGTGAGGATCAACACCGCCGAGATCTTGGCGAGGGTCTCGTTGTACATCTTGCCCCAGATCTGCGGCCACCAGTGGTGCACGCCAGCGAAGAACGCGACCGCGGTCGAGCCCATCATGACGGCGTGGAAGTGCGCGACGACGAAGTAGGTGTCGTGCAGGTGGATGTCGGTGCTGAGCGCACCGAGGAAGATGCCGGTCAGCCCGCCGATCGAGAAGATGATCAGGAACGCCATCGCGTAGAGCATCGGCGCGGTCAGCGCGATCGAGCCCTTCCAGATCGTCGCGACCCAGGAGAACTCCTTGATCGCGGTCGGGATCGCCACGAGGAACGTCAGGAACGAGAACGCCATCATGACGAACGCGGACTGACCACTCGTGAACATGTGGTGGCCCCAAACGATGAAGCTGATCACGCCGATCGAGATCGCCGAGAACGCCATCAAGCGGTAGCCGAACAGCGGCTTGCGCGAGTGCACCGAGACGACCTCGGAGATCACGCCCATCCCCGGCAGAATCATGATGTAGACCGCCGGGTGCGAGTAGAACCAGAAGAAGTGCTGGAACAGCACCGGGTCACCGCCGTACGCCGGGTCGAAGATCCCGATGTGGTACATGTGCTCGAACGCGAGCAGCAACACGGTGATGCCGAGCACCGGCGTCGCGAGCACTTGGAGGATCGCGGTCGAGTAGACAGCCCAGCAGAACAGCGGCATGCGGAACCAGGTCTGGCCGCGTGCGCGCAGCTTGTGGCACGTCACGATGAAGTTCATCCCGGTGAAGATGGAGCTGAACCCCAGGATGAAGATCGCTAGCCCCATCGAGATGACGGACTGCTGCGTCTGAATCGAGTACGGTGTGTAGAACGTCCAGCCGGTGTCGACCGCGCCCGTGATGATCGAGTAGCACGCGAGCAAAGTGCCCGTCAGCCACAGGTAGAAGCTCGCGAGGTTCAATCGCGGCAGCGCGACGTCCTTCGCCCCGAGCATCAGCGGCAACGCGAAGTTCGCGAGCGCGCCCGGGATCGCCGGAATGATGAACATGAACACCATGAAGGCGCCATGCAGCGTGAACATCTGGTTGTAGCCGGCGAGGCCGTCCTCCGACGTCGCCTTGAACATCACGCCCTCCGGACTCCAGAGCTGGATCCGGATGCCGAGCGCGAAGATGCCGCCGACGAGGAACGCCAGCGTCACGCCGACGAGGTACATGATGCCGATCCGCTTGTGGTCGAGCGTCGCGGCCCAAGACCAGAAGCCCCGCTTGCAGTTCAGGTAGTTCGTCGGCTCGTTCGAGGTTTCGACGGCGACGTCTGCGACTGGAACGTTGGTGGTCATGGTGTCAGTCCTTCAGGGTTTCCAGGTACTTGCAGATCGCGTCGATGCCCTCTTCCGGGATCATCGATTCGTCGTACGGCGTCATGACGACGCCTTCGAAACCCTTGACGATCTTCGCGCTCGGGTTGCGGATCGACTCGTGGACGTAGTTGCGGTCGACGGTGACGGTCGAGCCGTCGGCGAGGACCTCCGTCTTGCCCCACAGGCCCTTGAACGACGGGCCGACCCGCGGGGTCCCGTCGATGGAATGGCAGGCGATGCAGAGACTGGAATAGAACTGGGCACCCCAGTCCTCGTCCTTCTCGGGTCGCTTGTTCCAAGGCTTCTCGTCGAACCGCTCCTTCGACACGACGTGCACCGTCGAGATCATCTGCGAGTGGTCCTTGCCGCAGTACTCGGCGCAGAACAGCGGGTAGTCGCCCTCGACCGTCGGCGTGAACCACACGGTCTGGTAGCGGCCGGGTAGCACGTCGCGCTTCGCGCGGAACGCCGGCACGAAGAACGAGTGGAGCACGTCCTTGCTCGACATCGTGAACTTCACCGGGACGCCGACCTCGCACCAGAATTCGTTGAGGGTGCTGTCCTTCTGACCCGGATGCTGGAACGCCCAGCTCCACTGAGACGCGGTCGCGCGATATTGGCGGGCATCGCCCGGGGCGATCGACTGCTCGAGGTTGCCCTTCCAGCCCCAGGCGAAGATCACCATGAGGATGATCGTCGGGATCAACGTCCACACGACTTCGAGCGCCGTGTTGTGCGTGACGCTCGACGCGGCGGCCTGGCTCTCGTGCTTCCGTCGGTTCTGGATCGTCGTGTAGACCAGCAGGCCCGCGATCAGGAAGAAGAAGAAGACGCTGAGCCAGAAGCAGAAGTAGAACAGGCCGTCGACGTCCGACGCGAACGTCGACGCGGCCGGCGGCATCTGCCCGATCCCGTCACCCACCACCGAACGTGCGTCCGGGAAGGTGTGCGGTTGTTTGGGGTTCGGGTCCCCTTGCGGGATCAGAGGGAGGTAGGGGAGCAATCCAAGCATCGGGTGGTCCTCAGGTCGCGACGGCCAGGGTCTTGGCACGTTCGCGCCGCCAAAGAACGAAGATCAGGCTGCCGAGCGCCAACACGGTCACGGCACCGGCAATCCGCATGACCGTCATCGCGGCGACCGAGTAGGCACCGCTCGACGGGTCGTAGGTCAGGCAACTCACGAACAAGCGCTCGAGGAAGGTTCCGACGGTTCCCTCGCCGGCCTCGACCAGCGCTCGATTGAAGGTCACGGGCGTCATCGCCAACCCGTTCAGGTAACGCGACACGCGTCCGTCCGGCGTCAGGATGACGATGGTCGGTGGGTGGTCGATGATGTTCGTGCCCTCGATCCGTTCGAATCGATAGCCGACGCTGTCGCACAGCGCGCGGATGGACGCGTCGTCGCTGGTGACGAAACGCCAGTGGTCAGCCGCCGCGGGGATGCCGAGCGCCTTGATGAACGCGTTCCGCTTCGACTTCGCGATGTCAGGCCCCTCGTTCGCATCGATGCTGACCGACAGGATGTCGACCTTCTCGCCGGGCACGATCTCCGCGTTGCGCAGTGCGTCGAGCATCGCGTTGAGGATCGGGCCGCAGGCCAGCGGGCACTCCCAGAAGCCGAGGTTGAGCACGATCGGCCGCTCGCCCGACACGAGATCGCGGAGCACGACCGAGTTGCCGTCCTCGTCGACGAACTTCAGACCGAGGTCTGCGTCGGCGCCGAGCTTGTTCGCCATGATCGCGTTCTCGGACAGCACCGGGATCGCGCCCGATTGGGCGATTCCGTGACCGACCGTGAGGACCGTGGCGAGAGCGGAACAGAGGATGGCAGCGCGCGCGTTCACTTGTCGGTCCGGAGCTCTTGCATCGCTTGTTCGATGCTCATGCGTTTCGGCGACTCACCCGCTTGCAGCATCTCCGCCTCGTAGGTGCGGAGCTCGGTGATCTGCGGCGTTGGGGCGCGCTCGACCCTCTCGACGACCTGCGAGAACGAGACCGCCGAGAAGATGTAGCTCAGGATCCAGACGGAGCCGAACACGAACACCGTCGCGATCACGAGGACGATGACCGTCTTCTTCGCATCGATGTCCTTCTCGGGGTCGAGCCACGCGGCTTTTGCGCCGGTCGACGAGGAGACGTCGCCGTGCGTCGGTTCGGTCGGTGTTGCGGTCGACATGGTTCGCCTCAGATGTTGTGGAACTTCAGCGACTCACGCAGGCGGGGGTCGCGTTCGGGGACGAGCGGCGTGCTGCTGGTCGTGCGCAGCGTCCAACCGAGGAACAGGAACAGCAGACCGACGAAGCTCGCGATGTGGTCGAAACCGAACTCGAGGCCCGTGGCGCTCGCCGTGTCCTGTTGGTGGACCGGCATGATCAGGTACTGCATGTCGATCCAGTGCATGACGAGCAGGAACACGGCGCCGAAGGCGAGCATCGGGCGGTTCCGCTTGACGTGACGCGACAGCAGGAAGGCGAACGGCGCGAGGAAGTGGCCGAAGATCAGGATCGGCCCGACGTAGTCCCAGCCGTTGTGGCTGCGGTACTGGTACCAGTGCGTCTCTTCCGGCAGGTTCGCGTAGTAGATCAGCATGTACTGCGAGAAGTTCACGTAGGTCCAGAAGACCATGAACGCGAACATCAGCTTGCCGATGTCGTGGTAGTGCTCGGTGTTGACGATGTCGCCGAGGTAACCCTTGCCGCGCAGCCACATGCAGACCAGCGCGAGCACGGCGTAGAACGCCATGACCGAGCCGGCGAAGTAGGTCACGCCGAACATCGTCGAGAACCAGTGCGGGTCGATCGACATGATCCAGTCGAACGCCGCGAAGGTCGTCGTGATCGCGAACAGCAGGAGACCTGGTGCGGCGCGACGCGCGAGGCGCATCGTGATCGCCGGGTCACCGTTCTGGTCCTGAGCAACGCTCGCGTTGCGGAAGTAGCGGGACAGCCCGATCCAGACGGCGAAGTAGAACGCCGCGCGGACGTAGAAGAAGGTCGGGTTCAGGTAGCCCGCCTTGTGCGCAACGATCTCGTCGTAGGCCGGTGAACCCGCGGGCGCGACGTGCCACCAGTGGTGGTAGAGGCTCTCCGGGCCGCCGATCGCGATCGGCAGGAACAGGATCGCCAACACCGGGAACACGGTCGTCATGTTCTCCGCGAGGCGCCGCACCACGACGCTCCAACCGGCGCGCGTGATGTGTTGCACGAGCACGAAGAACAGCGCGCCGAGCGCGATGCTCAACGTGAACATGTAGGCGACGAGGTAGGCGAAGTAGCCACCACCGGTGCCATCGAACATCGCGAGTGCGATGCCGACGATCGTCGCGATCGCGCCGACGCCGAGGAACAGGTTCGTCGACCCGCCGAGGTCACCTTCCTTGACGCGCGTCGTGATCGTCGGCGCGTTCTGGTCGATCGGAGGAACGGTCGATGCGGTCATTATTCCGTGATCCTGTGTTGCAGGGCCCGCAGGTAGTGAACGATCTTCCAGCGGTCTTCGGCCGGGATCATGTGTCCGTAGGCAGGCATCGTCGCCTTGCCTTCGGTGATGGTCTTGAACAGCTCGCCGTCCTTCATCTTGCCAGCCTGCAGACGCTCCTCGGTCGCGAGGTTCGGCAGGACCGCGTTGAACGAACCGGCTGGCGCGCGCTGCATGACGACGCCCTTGCCGCTACCGGCGCGATCGTGACACACGGCGCAGTAGATGTTGAACCGCTCCTGGCCCCGGGCGAGGTTCGCGTAGGTCGCAGCGATCGGGTTGTCGACGAAACGACCGCCCTGCTCGTAGACGCCGAGCGCACGTTGGTCGAGCGTGCCCTGCGCGATCGTCCCCGCGACCGGCATCCGCATGCCGCGCTTGTCCGTCCAGGTCGGGAAGTCGAAGTCTTCCTGCGCCTGGATGTACGGCTGGTCGTCCATGTCCGGGACGAGGTGGATCGGCGGGTGCTTCGACACGCCACCGCGACAGCTCACGAAGACCGCGAGCGCGATCACGGCGATGAGGTGCGTCACCTTCATTAGTCGTCCTCCAGGACTTCGACGTTGGCAGCACCCAGTCCCTCGAGGAACGCCTTGGTGCCGTGTGCGTCGAACTTGGGATCCTTCGCCTCGATCGACAGGAAGAACCGGTCGTCGGTCACGCGGTGGATCGAGCTGTGCTTGAAGATCGGGTGGTGGAAGCGCGGCAGTCGATTGAGCACGAACATGCCGAACACGGCGACGAGCGATGCGAGGAGCACCATCAACTCGAACGTGATCGGGATCGTGGCCGGCCAGGCGTACGGTGTCTTGCCCGAGACCCAGAACTCGTAGTCGACCGCGTTCGTCCACCACTGCATGCCCTGCGCGAGCAGGATGCCGGCGATGCCACCGCATACGACGAGCCAGCCGAGGTGACTCGGCCCATGCCGGAGCGCATCGTCGATCCCGTGCACGGGGAACGGCGTGTGCGCATCGACGCGGGTGTAGCCCTCGGCAGTCGTGGCCTTCGCGGCCTTGTAGATCGCGGCCGCAGAGTCGAACTCCGCGACGACGCCAAACGTCTTGGAAGCACTCATGCGTGTCCCTCCTGCGGCGTGTGGTCAGCGTGGCCGTGATGCGGATTGGCCTGGGGCATGACGCCCTTGACCTCGCTCAGCGCGATGACCGGCAGGAAGCGGCAGAACAAGAGGAAGAACGTGAAGAACAGGCCGAAGCTGCCGACATAGGTCATCACGTCGATGATCGTCGGCGAGAAGTAGTCCCAGCTCGACGGCATGAAGTCACGGTGTAGCGAGGTGACCGTGATCACGAACCGCTCGAACCACATCCCGATGTTCACGAAGATCGAGATGATGAAGAGGACCGTGGGGTTGCGACGCAGCGCTCGGAACCAGAAGAACTGGGGCGAGATCACGTTGCACGAGATCATGATCCAGTACGCCCACCAGTAGGGTCCGAACGCGCGGTTGATGAACGCGAAGCCCTCGTACTCCGAGCCGCTGTACCACGCGATGAAGAACTCCATCCCGTACGCGTAGCCGACCAGGGTGCCGGTCAGCAGCAGGATCTTCGCGATGTTGTCGAGGTGGTTGAGCGTGATCAGGTGGTGCAAGTTGAGCCACTTGCGCGCCGGGATCATCAGCGTCAACACCATGCCGAAGCCGGAGAAGATCGCCCCCGCGACGAAGTACGGCGGGAAGATCGTCGTGTGCCAGCCGGGCAGGTTCGACACCGCGAAGTCGAAGGACACGATCGAGTGCACCGACAGCACGAGCGGCGTGCTCAGACCGGCGAGGATCAGGTAGGCCTTCTCGTAGTTGATCCAGTGGCGGTTGCTGCCGTGCCAGCCGAACGCGAACACGCCGTAGACGTGCGACGCGATCTTGCGACCGGCCTTCCACGCGCGGTCACGGAAGGTCGCGATGTCGGGGATCAGACCGACGTACCAGAACAGCAGCGACACCGTGAAGTAGGTGCTGACCGCGAACACGTCCCAGAGCAGCGGCGACTTGAAGTTCGGCCACAGCGACATCTGGTTCGGGATCGGGAACACCCAGTAGATGACCCAGATGCGACCGACGTGGATCGCCGGGAAGATGCCCGCGGCCATGACCGCGAAGATCGTCATCGCCTCGGACGCGCGGTTGATCGACGTCCGCCACTTCTGCCGGAACAGGAAGAGGATCGCCGAGATGAGCGTTCCCGCGTGTCCGATACCGATCCAGAACACGAAGTTGACGATCGGCCAACCCCAGCCGGCGGGGTTGTTGTTGCCCCAGACGCCGATACCGGTCCAGACCAGGTAGCCGATCATCGCGAACAGGTTCAGCATCACGAGGACGCTGACCCCGAACATCAGATACCAGCCCTTGGGGGTCTTCGACTCGGCGACCTTGGCGACGATGTTCGTCACCGCGGTGAAGTCGTGACCGCCTTCGACGAGCGGTGCGCGTTCGAGCGGGTTCTCCGGCTCGTCCACTACGTGGATCGTCGTCATCTCAGACCAGCTCCGGGTTCGGGTTGTTGACCTTCGCGAGGTAGGTGGTTCGCGGCTTGAGATTCATCTCGGACAGCATCGCGTAGTTGAGCGGGGACGCGCGCAGCTTCGAGACGACCGTGTCCTGGTCGGCGATGTTGCCGAACGTGATCGCATCGGCCGGGCAGCCCTGCGCACACGCCGGAACGACCTCGCCATCGCGGATCGCACGGTCTTCGAGCTTCGCGGTGATCTTCGCCGCGCTGATCCGTTGCACGCAGTAGGTGCACTTCTCCATGACGCCTCGCGCACGGACGGTGACGTTCGGGTTGAACGCCATCTTCTCGGTCTGCTTGGTGTCGAGGTGGTTGTTGAACCAGTTGAAGCGACGGACCTTGTACGGGCAGTTGTTCGCGCAGTAGCGCGTGCCGATGCAGCGGTTGTAGGCCATGTCGTTGAGGCCTTCCGGACTGTGCATCGTCGCCGCGACGGGGCAGACCGACTCGCAAGAAGCGTTCTCGCACTGCATGCACGGCACCGGCTGCACGACCATGCCCGGGTCGTCGTCCTGCATCGGGTTGCCGTGGGCGGCCTCGCTGCTGAAGTAGCGGTCCATCCGCAGCCAGAACATCTCGCGACCGTTGCCGACCTCGGCCTTGCCGACCATCGAGATGTTGTTCTCGCTCGTGCAGGCCACCACGCACGCGTTGCAGCCCGTGCAGGAGTTCAGGTCGATGACCATCCCCCACTGGTAGTGGCCCGGCTGGTTGCGGTGCAGGCGCTGGCCGTTGGCGTCACGACCGCTGTAGTCGCGCTCCTTCCACAACGACTTGAGGAACGATCGCTCGGTGTACTTCTCGTGCTCGCCGTGCGCGTGGTCGTGATCCCCGCCCTCCTCGTGGGAGTGGTCGTGAGCGTCACCGTGTTCGGCGTGCGCGTTCTTCACCGCGGCGGCCTTCGCCAGCGGCGACATGTCGGGAGCGAACGTCGGGGCCTCGCGGAACTCGGCGAGGGTTCCCTCGCGGTACAGCGGACGCCCCTCCATCGACCCGTGATCCTGCGAGGACACGAGCTCGTAGCTCTTCGAGGTCTTCGCGACCTTCACGCCTGCGGCCGAGAACCGGGTCGTCGAGGAACGCAACGGATAGGCGTCGAAGCCCGCGTGCTTGCAGACCTCACCGTGCGCGATCTTCCGACCCTGGCCGAGGGTCACGGTCACGACGTGGTCAGCGTGCCCGGGGACGATCCAGACCGGGCCCTCGACCGTGCGCCCGTCGACCGTGATCGCGACGACGTTCGCGCCAGCGGTCATGTTCGGGCCACTGACGATCCCGGTCTCCGCGTGCACCTTCAGACCGAGGTCTTCCGCGGTCTTGCGGTTCATGCAGACGGCGTTGTCCCAAGTCAGCTTGGTGACCGGATCGGGCAGCTCCTGGAGCCACGCGTTGTTCGCGTAGCGACCGTCGAACACGGTCGCGTCCGGACGAATCTCGAGCTCGATCGCGCTCGCCGTCGGCTTGCCGGGTGCGACCCAGTTCTGCACGAGCGCACCGACGCGGCCCGGGTTGAGCGTGACCGATTCGGCGGTCGGCGCCGACCCGTGGATCAGGCCATCATGGAGGGCCTTGTTCCACCAGGCGTCGAAGTCGTCGGTGCGCGCCTGGTCCTGCCAGGTCTCGCGGACCAGTTCGTAGCCATCCTTGACCTCGCTGCCGGCGAGTCGGGCGACGATCTCGATCGTCGACAGGCCATGGTAGAGCGGCGCGATCAGCGGCTGCTGGATGCTGACCGTCCCGTCGCGGCTGACGGTGTCGCCCCACGCCTCGAGCTCGTGCGCGAGGTTCGCGTGCCACTCACTCGCCATCGCGGTCTCGTCGACGTGCTCGCCGACGTGCACGGTGTGCTCGGCCTTGTGCCACGCCTCGGCGAGTCCGAGGTCCGCCGGTGCGTCGTGCACCGGGTTGACCCCGATCGCGACGACCGTGTCGACCGACCCCGCGTTCAACGCGTCGGCCAGCGACTTGATCGAGTTCGTGGTCGCCACGCCCTCGGGCAGCTTGGCGAACGACAACGTCTTGCCGACGTTGCCGAGGTGGTGGTTGATCGCCTGCGCGACGGCGTGCGCGGCCGCCGGCTGGCGCGGACCGACGAGCACCGCCGACTTGCCGCGGTTCTGCTTCAGGTCGTTGGCGAGCGGGACGACCCAGTCGGCCTTCTTGCGGTACGGGAACTTCTTGTCCTTGTGGACCGCGAGTGCGGTCGCCATCGCCGAACCACCGACACCGAGTTCGGCCGCGAGCGCGAACAGTGCTTCGGTCGTGCGACCAGGAGCGGTGCGGAAACGG
This sequence comes from Planctomycetota bacterium, assembly GCA_020425915.1. GTDB lineage: Bacteria > Planctomycetota > UBA1135 > UBA1135 > UBA2386 > JAGQQZ01. Next base: position 24,782 of record JAGQQZ010000613.1, read on the forward strand.
TGATCGGCGCTGCCACCGGTCACCGAGTAGCTCGACTCGGCGACGTAGAGGCGCGAGACCGACTGCGACGGATCGCTGATCTTGCGCGACTTGGCGTAGAGCTTGGTGTTGCGGACGACGTCGCCGTCGGTGCCGAGGAAATCGTGGTCGAACGAGGCGATCACGCTGCACTTGTCGAGCGCCCAGATCGGCTCGACCTGCTTGCCGTACGCCTGGCCGAGACCTTCGATTGCGTTCTCGTCGCTGATCGGCGCATAGCGGTGCACGACGGCGCTCGGCATGGCCTTCTTCAGAGCGGCGACCATCCGCGCGAGCGTCGGTGAAGACGACGAAGGCAGCACGACGTGCAGGCCCTGCCCCTTCGCCGCGGCGAGCGCGGTGCGACGCCCGCTCAGGAACGCTTCGAACTCGGCGTGGTGATCGACGGCGGCGGTCTCGCCGCCGCCGTGACCGTGCCCGTCGTCCTCGGCGTGATCGTGGCCGTGGGTCGCGCCCGGCTGGAACGGGTTCTGCGACCGGGCCGGGTCGTACAGGTTCAGCAGCTCACCCTGCAACCATGCGGTCGTGCCGCCGAGGCTGCCCGGATGGATCGGGTTGCCCTCGACCTTCGTCGGGCGACCGTCGTTGCTGCGGACCAGCAGACCGACACCGAAACCACCCGACGTCAGCGCCGTCGCGTAGTGCTGCGGCACACCCGGGATCAGGAACTCGGGGCGGTGCGTGAACGGCAGGATCTTCTGGAACGGCTTGCGGCAACTCGTGAAGCTCGCCGCCGCGACGGACGCCGCGACCGCGGTCAGGAAGTTGCGGCGCGAGACTCCGTCCTTGAAGTGGTGACCTTCCGCGACGCCTTCCGGGAACTCGCGCTCGACGAGCTCGCGGAACTCGGACGTGTCGGACAGCTGCGACGCGCTGCGCCAGTACACCGGCTCGGAACGGGATTCGAGGTTCGTCGTGCTCATCGGTGGCATGCGGAGCAGTGTTCGGGCGGGTGGAGGTTGCGCTCGGACAGGAACGACTCACCCTGCTTCGGGTCCGGGACGAAGTTCATGTCGGTGACCTTGTCGAGCGGGCGCAGGTGGTTCTCCGGCTCGCGGTGACACTCGAGGCACCAACCCATGCTGAGCGGCTCGACCTGGCGGACGACTTCCTGCTGGTCGATGCGGCCGTGACAGCTCGCGCAGCCGACCCCGGCATGGACGTGCACCGAGTGATCGAAGTAGGCGTAGTCCGGCAGCATGTGGACCTTGACCCACTGCACCGGCTCACCCGAGGTGTGCGCCGCGTGGAGCTTCTTGATCTCCGGACGATCCGTGAGAACCGTCTTGTGACAGTTCATGCAGGTCTCGGTCGTCGGGATCGTCGCCCGCGGGCCGCGCTCCACGTTCTGGTGGCAGTAGCGGCAGTCCATCCCCATGACTCCGGCGTGCAGCTTGTGGCTGTACTGCACGGGTTGCACCGGCGCGTAGCCCACGTCGGTGTTCTTCGGGGAGAACCAGTACCAGACGACGAACGTCACGAACGCCCCGGCGAAAGCCGCCGCTCCGGCGACGAGCGTGGGGATCTTGTTCGTCCACTTGGGGAAGATGACGGTCAAACTCGAACCTCTCCCACGGCGTTCAGGGTCACGAACACCGAGTGCAAGGGTGTCAGGCCGTCACGGAGCCCCGCGACGACGGGCATGGATCGATCCGAACAGCCAGGGCGGGCTGCTCGAGATGGAGCAAAGGGATGCAGAGAAACGCGATGGAACGGCCCGCTGGGAGGCCGAAACGCGATCCTGTGTAAAAGAACGACCTGCGCCTTTCAATTTCAGTCGAACCAGAATCTTTGGCGCGCGCGCCGCCTCATCCGTCGCCCAACAACCGGCGGCAGAACGCGGTGATTGCAGGCGATGCGAGCGCGTGCGCGGTGGCGTTGCCGTGCAGGTCGGCGGGGTGGACCCACAGCGAGGAGTCGTCGTGGCCCTCGAGGGACGGCAGCACGTCGAGGAACGAGATGTCGGCGCCGACACAGAACTCGGCGACCCGCTCGTGCATCGAACGGAACGGGTAGTACTCGCCCGTTCCCAACCCCTGGAAGTACGGCCAGAGAACGACCCCGAGCTTGATCTGGCGGGACTCACACCAAATTCGCATTTCAGTCAACGCGCGCTGCGGGCCACCACCGGCCCACATCTGCGGGTATCCGACCCCGGTCCCGGCGAGCCAGGGAATCAAACCGTAGACCTCCGGCGGCCACGTCAGGATCTCCGCCACCGGATCCGAACCAGGATCCCAACGCAACGTCGACGCCATGACGTAACGCGATGCCAGGTCGCGGATTATGTGAGAGGCGCCAACCCATCTCGGCGGTGTCTTGCGATGGGACAGATTGTCCGTGGTCGGGATCAGGTCATTGAGACAGAGCGTGACGAGTACCACGTCCGGCTCGAACTCGCAGAACTTCGCGCGGAGCGACGTCCAGTACTCATCCACGAACAGCGTCCCCGACGCGCCGCAGTTGACGGTTCGGATCCGGTCGTCGTCCTTCCGCAGCTCCCGTTCGACCCGACGCACCCATGCGTCCTCGATCTTGACTCCCCACCCGAACGTGAACGAGTCGCCGAGGCAGACGATCCGCCGGGATCCCGCGGGCTTCGGATCGCACACCTCTTCGCGGTCCCGGATCTGGCAGCGGTTGATCCGGTACTCCACGCACCCGTACGCGTCGAAGTACTCGGGATCCGTGTTCGGTTCGTAGCAGATGTAGAAGTGCGCGCCGGCCTTCCAACGCGACCGCAGCCTCCCCTCGGGCACGAACGGGTTGGCTTCGACGAAGCCGACGCCGCGGAGCGGATCGACCGGACGACGGTCGGCGTCGAGGTAGAACACGCGCGCCGGCGCCGGCTCGAACCATGCCCGATAAGCGAACTCGGCCCCGAACGCCGACGCACAGACGCTGGCAGCCGCGATGCCGAGTCCAAGCGCGATTCGCCTCATGGTTCGCTACACTCGCGCGGAAAAAGGCCCGAAAGACACCATGAGTGCCCCCCGGAACGCGGTCCTGCCTAGGTCCCATGGTGACGGCAGGTCCCGGACCCCGTTGATCCCCGTGACCTGCTGCGGATAGGTTCTCGCGCCCCCGGAGGCACTCCCACGCCCAACGTGCGCGGTGCTACGTTGTCCGGGCACCCGCCTCTCGAAATCACCAGCGGCTCCGAGCGGCCGCGGGGATCCAGCCACCTGTTTCATGCCAACCCACATTCTCGGCATTTCCGCGTTCTACCACGACTCGGCCGCCGCGCTACTGCGCGATGGGGAGATCGTGGCCGCTGCGCAGGAAGAACGGTTCACTCGGAAGAAGCACGACGCGGACTTCCCCAAGCACGCGGTCGAGTTCTGTCTCCAGAAGGCGGGGATTCGGGCAGAGGAGCTCGACTACGTCGCGTTCTATGACAAGCCGATCCTGAAGTTCGATCGCCTCATGGAGACGTACCTCTCGTACGCGCCTCGAGGCATCAAGTCGTTCGCCAAGTTCCTACCCGTCTGGCTGGGCGAGAAGTTGCACACGCCACGCGCGCTCAACAAGGCGCTCGGTTGCAAGCCGAAGCGACCGTACGTGTTCCCCGAGCACCACGAGAGCCACGCGGCCTCGGCATTCTTCCCCTCGCCGTTCGAGGAAGCCGCGGTCGTCACGATGGACGGTGTCGGCGAATGGGCGACGACGAGCATCGGGATCGGCGAAGGCAACAAGCTGCGCCTCACGCACGAGATCCGCTTCCCCCACTCCCTCGGACTGCTGTATTCGGCGTTCACGTACTACACCGGGTTCCGCGTGAACTCCGGCGAGTACAAGCTGATGGGACTCGCGCCGTACGGAGACCCCAAGTACGTCGACCTGATCCTCGACAACCTGATCGACCTCAAGGACGACGGCAGCTACCGGCTGGACATGTCGTACTTCGACTACGCAGCCGGACTGCGGATGACGAACGACAAGTTCCACCGTCTGTTCGGCAGACCGAACCGGAGACCGGAGACGGAGATCGAGCAGTTCCAGATGGACGTCGCCGCCTCGATCCAGAAGGTCACCGAGGAGGTCATGCTGCGAACGGTGCGGTTCGCGTACGAGTCCACGGGCAAGAAGAACCTGTGCCTCGCCGGCGGCGTCGCGCTGAACTGCGTCGGCAACGGGCGCGTATTGCGCGAAGGTCCGTTCGAGAACATCTGGATCCAACCCGCGTCCGGCGACGCCGGTGGCGCCTTGGGTTGCGCGCAGATGGTCTGGCACCACCTGCTCGACAACCCGCGCGAGGTCCAGCCCATCGACTCGCAGAACGCGAGCCTGCTCGGCCCGATCTACTCGTCCGACGAGATCCGTGACGCGCTGCGCGCGCAGGAATTGGAGTTCGAGGAGTTCGCGTCGGAGGACGAACTCTGCGACCGCGTCGCTGGGTTGATCGCCGACGAGAACGTGATCGGTTGGTTTCACGGCCGCATGGAGTTCGGTCCGCGAGCACTCGGCGCACGCAGCATCATCGGAGATGCGCGGTCGCCGAAGATGCAGCGCGTGATGAACTTGAAGATCAAGTTCCGCGAGTCGTTCCGCCCGTTCGCGCCGATCGTCCTGCGTGATCGCGCGCACGAGTACTTCGACATCCGCCCCGACCAGGAGAGCCCCTACATGCTCATCGTCGCGCCGGTCCTCGAGAGCCGACGCAAGCCGGTCGACGAGTCGAAGTTCGGGATCGAGAAGCTCAACCAGCTCCGCTCGGACGTGCCGGCGATCACCCACGTCGACTACTCGGCGCGTCTGCAGACCATCGACGAATCCCGAGCCCCGCGCCTCGCCAAGATGATGCGGAAGTTCGAGGAGAAGACCGGCACGCCGGTCCTCATCAACACGAGTTTCAACATCCGCGGCGAGCCGATCGTCTGCACTCCCGACGACGCCATCCGCTGCTTCCTCGGCACCGAGATGGACGTGCTCGTGCTCGAGAACTTCGTCATCTGCCGTGACAAGCTCGCGAACGCCCCGAAGGTCGATCGCGAGAAGTACCTGTCCTCGTTCGCCCTCGACTGATCTGAATCGATGCTCAAGCTCGACCTCAACCCGCCGGTATCGCAGCTGCGACAGTTCGGAACGATCGCACTGTTCGGCTTCCCGCTCGTCGGGTTCATGATCTCGTGGAAGTTCCTCGAGGACCCGATGCACCCGACGTTCTGGGTGCTCCTCGCGGTCGGCGTCGTGACGTTCGTCCTGTCGAAGATCGACGCGAAGCTGATCAAGCCGATCTTCGTCGGCCTCATGGTCGTCGCGCTGCCGATCGGCCTGGTGATCTCGTTCGTGCTGATGGGCCTGATCTACTACGGGATGGTGACGCCGATCGGGGTGCTGTTCCGCCTGTTCGGCCGCGATCCGCTCAACAAGACGCCGGACCCCGATGCGAAGAGCTACTGGCACGTCCGCACCAAGCAGCCGTCGCCGGCTAGCTATCTCAAACAGTACTGACTCGAATCCCTCTCATGTCTGACGAAAACCAACGCGACTCGTTCGAGGAAGCGACGCAGGCCGGCCAACGCGGGCTGCTGGGCGAGTTCCTCGGTTTCATGAAGGACAACGCGAAGTGGTGGCTCACGCCGTTCCTCATCGTGTTCGCGATCCTCGCGGTCGTCGTGATCCTCGGTTCCACCGGGGCCGCGCCGTTCATCTACACCCTGTTCTGATCGACGCGTCGCGCAGCGAGCCGTTCGAGGCTCGCGCCGACCCGCGAGGCACTCCATCGTGGTCGCGAAGGAGTGCTTCGCCGTTCCATGCCGTGGGGAGATTCGGACCGGACGAGGTCCCGAATCGGGACGGCGTCAAGCCGAGGCCTCCCAGGGCCCGATATCCCGACAGCGACGCGCTGTGGGTCGGGCTCGCCGACGCAGGGCCGCATCGCCCACACACGAAGACAAGATGCGCGACCCTGGACTCGACACCTATCTCGCGTCGATCAACGAAGTTCCGCTGCTGACTCCCGAGCAGGAGATCGAGCTGGCGGAGAGAATCGGGAACGGCGACGCGGAAGCACGCGAGCACATGATTCGAGCCAATCTCCGGCTCGTCGTGTCGATCGCGAAGACGTATGTGAACCGCGGTCTCGCGTTCCTCGACCTCATCGAGGAAGGCAACATCGGCCTGATGAAGGCGGTGGAGAAGTTCGACCCGAACGCTGGATGTCGCTTTTCGACCTACGCCACATGGTGGATCAAGCAGGGCATCCGACGCGCGCTGGTCAATACCGTCAAGACGGTGCGCGTCCCCTCCTACATGTCCGAGATCGTCTCGCGCTGGAAGGCGACGGCGATGGAGTTGAACTACCGGCTCGGACGTGCACCGACCTCATCGGAGATCGCGGAGGAGCTCGACCTGCCGGAACACAACTGGAACGTCGTCCGTGACACGGTCACGTCCAACTCGCAGCCGACGTTCTCGATGAGCGAGGACTCGGCGTCGATCACCGATCAGATGCAGGATCCGCGGACGGACTCGCCGACGGACATCCTGTTCCAGCACCAGGAGCTCGAGCGCATGCGGGAACTGCTCGGCGACCTCGAGCAGCGCGAGCAGAAGATCCTGCGGATGCGCTACGGTCTCGACAACGGGGACTCGATGACGCTCAAGGCGATCGGCGAGAAGGTCGGGCTGACGCGGGAGCGCGTGCGCCAGATGGAGATCCAGGCGCTTCGCAAGCTCTACGATCGGATGTCACGCGAGTTCGGCGAGGAGTCGGCCACACCCCCGTCGCCGAATCGCAAGCCCCAGTAGTCGCGCGACCACGGACGGCAGCCATCTTGCCGAACGCCCGGGGACGACCGATCATGCCGGCTTGAACGCCGCAACGCTCTACGTCCACGTCCCGTTCTGCGTCGTGAAGTGCGGCTACTGCGACTTCAATTCGTACGCCGATCACGACGGCGCGTCGCACGACCGGTTTCTTCACGCGCTCGACGTCGAGCTCGCGCGAACCGCTCCGGAATCGCCACCATCGGTGTTCTTCGGTGGTGGCACCCCTACGTTCCTCGACCCACAACGGTTCGAGTCGCTGATGCGCATCGTCGGAAGGCACGTCGACCTCGCCGCCTGTCCCGAGGTGTCGCTCGAAGCCAATCCCGAGAGCGTCACGCGCGAGAAGGCGGAGCTCGCCATCGACGCCGGCGTCAATCGATTCAGTATCGGAGCGCAGACGTTCCAGCCCGAGCGCCTGAAGTTCCTCGACCGTGCACACGATGCAGCCGGCGTCGAACGCGCGTTCCTAGCACTGCGCGACGCCGGCGCGACCAACGTCAGTCTCGACCTCATGTTCGGGCTCCCCGGCGAGACGCTCGAGGAGTGGAGTGCGGACCTGGCGCGCGCGCTCTCGTTGGGCCCGGATCACATGTCTTGCTACAACCTGACGTTCGAGCCCGGGACGAAACTCGAGCATGCGATGCGGCAGGGATCGGTGTCACCCAACGAACCCGAGGTCGACCTCGAGATGTTCGATCACACGCGCACCGAACTCGAGCGCCACGGCTCCCTCGCGTATGAGATCAGCAACTTCGCCCGACGAGGTGGGCCGTGCCGCCACAACGATCACTACTGGCTACAGGGTGACTACGCCGGTGTCGGTCCGGGCGCGGCCAGCCATCGCGCGGGCGAACGCACGACGAACCTGCGCGTCGTCGAACGTTGGGCGCAAGCCGTGGAGTCCGGCGCCCCCGCCTGGGGCGATCGCGAGGTACTGACTCCGGACCAGCGGGCCGGAGAAGCGATCTGGCTCGGACTGCGCCGCGCGGACGGGATCGACCTCGCCAAGGCCGCCGCAAGGCTCTCGATCGACCTCGAGGCGAGGTTCGGTCGGACGATCGACGGCTTCGTCGACGACGGTCTGATCCGTCGATCGGGCGGCCGGATCGTCCTGACCGACCTCGGAATCCGCGTCGCCGACTCCGTGACGCAGGAGTTTCTGCAACCGCTCTAGACCACGATGCGATCATGTCGAAACTCAACCTGTGACGCCCCGACGCATCACGAATCCGACCGAGACCCCATGAAGATCCGCGCGCTCGCCGCTGGCTTGCTGTTCCTCACCGCCACGTCGTGCGCCCTCGTGCGCTCGACCGAGAACCAACCGATCGATCCTGCGATCGTCCGGCAGTTCCAAGTCGGGGTGACGACCGCGCCCGAGGTGGTCGCCAAGCTCGGCGCTCCGAGTCAGATCGTCGAACTCGGCGAACGGAGTGCGTACCGCTACGGGCACACCGTGACCAAGGGCGCGGCGCTGATCCTGATCGCGTTCAACGTCGGGAACTCCGACTCGCGTGCAGACCGTCTCTGGGTGTTCTTCGACCGGAACGATGTGCTGACGCACGTCGGCGCGACGTTCGAATCCCACCGCCCGCAGTACGCGATGCCGTGGGAGGACGTGCACGAATCCGCGGACGATGCCGCTGCCGACGCCGGTCGTCCCGGTCTCGAGCCGTGAAGTCGGCCCGCGCACTGCTCGTCCTCGCGCTCGCGTCGACGGCCGGGTGCATCAGCTTCGACTACAGCCACGCATCCGTCGGTTCACCGGTCGACGACGCGACGCTCGAAGTCCTCGAGCCAGGCCGGACGGATCTCTCGACCTGCCTGGCAACGCTCGGAGCGCCAGAACTCGTGTGGCCGTCC
>JAGQQZ010000614.1 GCA_020425915.1 Planctomycetota bacterium
CGCGCGGCAGCAACCGCTGACGAGTTCCGGGGCACGGGTCTCACACGGGCGACGTATGATGCGTCGCCCGTTTCGCTGGAGGCCCCCTTGCTCGAACTCATCGTCGCCGCGGCGTGTTGCATGCCGCAGGACGTCACGCATCGGATCGAATCGATCTGCTCTCGATCGAACGGCGTCGCGCGCGCCTCCGTCATCGGAACGTCCCGCGGCGAGCGGCCGATCCACGCGATCGAGATCTCGGCCGGCACTGCGGACACGGACGCACGCCCCGGCATCCTGATCCTCGCCGGCGCGGACGGCACGCGACGCATCGACACCGATCTCGCACTCCACCACGGCGCGCGACTCGTCGACGACTACCTGGGCGGTGACGAGACGACGAAGGCGCTGCTCGAGTCGAGCGTCGTGTGGATCGTCCCGCTGCTCAACCCGGACGGCGCAGCACTCGGTCGGCACGGCAACGCGACGCGGCTCGACCTCGATCGCGACGGCCGCTTCGACGAGGACGCGCCGCGCGACGTCGACGGCGACGGCCTCGTGACCTTCATGCGATGGGAGGACCCGGATGGCGAGTGGCTCGTCGACCCGGACGAGCCGCGGCTCATGCGCAAGGCCGATCGGACCGCCGGTGAGCGACCGACGCACGCCTACGCCGTCAAGGCGCAGGCCGCCGACGGACACGAGTCGCGCGCCGAGGACGACGCCCAGGGTGTCTGGATCGACCGGACCCTGCCGCATCGTTGGACGGCGTTCGACCGGCGCACCGGGACGTTCCCGTCGAGCGAGCCCGAGACCAAGGCGCTGCTCGACTTCGTGTACGCGCGGCACAACCTCGTCATGGCGTTCGTCTGGGGTCGCGATGACAACCTGCTTGCGACGCCCAAGGTCGTGAAGCCGAAACCGCGCGTGCAGAACGACGGCATCCTCGAGGACGACAAGCCGTGGTTCGAGCGCGCCGGCAAGCGCTACCGCGAGCTGACCGAACGGGAAGGTGACAGCGATCCGCGATTCGATGGCAGCCCATGGTGCTGGCTCTACCTGCAGGTCGGCGTACCGACGTTCGCGAGCGACGTATGGCGTGTTCCGGCGCTCGAGGAGGAAGACGCGAAGGATCCGCTCCGACTCGAGAAGCGCCGACTCGCACGTTGCGAACGCGACGAGGACGGCTTCGCTTCATGGCACACGTTCGACCATCCCGAACTCGGCAAGGTCGAGGTCGGCGGCTTCACGCAGACCGATCCGACCGACTCGATCGACGACGAGGAGCGCGCGAAGGCGTTCGATGCGCACCACGCATTCGTGCTCGAAGTCGCGACCTGGCGCCCCGAACTACGCGTCGCGTCGCTGCTGTCGAAACCACTCGGCGACGGCGCGTTCGAGATCGAAGCCGTCGTCGCGAACGACGGGACATTGCCCGCGCAGACCGCGTCGGCGGAGCGCTCACGCCGGTTCTCGGTGCCACGCCTCGTGCTGTCTGGAGCCGAACTGCTCGCCGGTCGTGACCGCGAACGCGTCGAGAACCTCGCACCCTACGGCACGCGCAAGTCGTTCCGCTGGATCGTTACCGGGACGGCCGGCACGGTCGTGACGCTCGCGCTGACGGTCGACCCCGTCGGCTCCGAGACCAGGACGGTGACACTGTGAAGAAGCTCTCGACAGCACTCCTGCTGACCGCGCTCGCGGTCGATGCGCACGCGCAAGCCGACCGGACCCACCAACTCGACATCGCCTGGAACCGCCTCTACGACTACGAGGGGATCACGAAGCTCGCCGAGCGCATCCAGCAGACCTGGCCCGACAGGGTCTCGCTGCAGAGCATCGGCAAGAGCTACGAGGGACGCGACATGTGGATGCTGGTCGTCAACGAACCGGCGACCGGCGACGACCGCTCGAAGCCCGCGTTCTACAGCGACGCGAACGTCCACGGCAACGAGGTCCAGGGAGCGGAGACCAACCTCTACCTCGTCTGGTACCTGTGCGAGCACTATGAAGAGCTCGAACAGGTTCGCGACCTCGTCGATCGGGTCGCGTTCTACGTGCTGCTGACGGTCAACCCCGACGGTCGTGCCGCCTGGTTCCGCGAGGCGAACACCGCCTCGTCGCAGCGTGCGCCGCGCAAGCCGTTCGACGACGACCACGACGGCGAGTTCGACGAGGATCCGTACGACGATCTCGACGGCGACGGCCACATCACGTGGATGCGCAAGAAGGTCGAGCGCGGAACGGGAACCCACAAGGAGCACCCGGACTGGCCCGGACTCATGGTCCGCGTCGCACCCGGGGAGGACGACGGCGACTGGGTCCTGCTCGGCGCAGAAGGGATCGACAACGACGGCGACGGTCGCTTCAACGAGGACGGGCCCGGCTACTACGACATGAACCGGAACTGGCCGAGCAGTTGGAACCCCAACCATCTGCAAGGCGGTGCCGGCGAGTATCCGTTGTCGCATCCGGAGACGCGAGCGATCGCGGAGTTCATCCTCGACCACCCGAACATCGCCGGCGTGCAGTCGTTCCACAATGCTGGCGGAATGATCCTGCGCGGACCGGGGCTCGCCGAGTACGGCCAGTACCCGCGCCAGGACAGCCGCGTCTACGACGCGATCGGCGAGGAGGGCGAGTTCATGCTGCCCTTCTACCGGTACATGATCATCCACAAGGACCTGTACTCGGTGGCCGGCGGCTTCGTGAATTGGACCGCTGAGGGCCTCGGGATCTTCTCGTTCACGAACGAGATGTGGTCGAACAAGCGGATGCGTCAGGGCGACGCGCCGATGTCCGACGTCGACCGCCGGCGTTGGGACGACCGCATGACGTTCGGCGAAAACTACGTCGCGTGGAAGCCGTACGACCACCCGTTCTACGGAGAGATCGAGATCGGCGGCGCGAAGAAGATGACCGGCCGCGTGCCACCCACCTGGCTGATCGAGGAGGAGGCTCACCGGAACGCCGCGTTCGTCGCCTACCACGCGGGCCAGATGCCGGACGTCGAACTCGTGGATCTCGAGGTCGAGTCGGCCCCGGGTGGAATGCACTACGTCGACGTCACCGCCCGCAATTCGAAACTGATCCCGACGCGATCACAGATCGCGGCCGAACACGCGATCGGCATGCCGGATCGACTGACGCTGCGCGGTGACGGCATCCGCGTGATCGCCGGCGGCAAGCCGGTCGACCGATGGCGCCCCGAGCGGATCGATTTCGTCGAGCGCGATCCGGCAACGCAGCGCGGTGAGACCGGCGTGCCCAGCCGCGGCGACTGGACCGTGCGCTGGGTGGTCGCTGGCTCGGGCGCGTTCACGATCGACTTCGAGAGCGAGAAGGCGACCAACCGAACGATCCGAGGTTCGATCGACTGACCGATGTCGCCGCGCATCCTGCTGCTGTCGGTCTGCGTCCTGCTGTCCAGCTGCCAGCTCGATCGCATGTTCCGGATCGCCCCCCTTGGTCCGACCGCGGCAGATCCCGACCGCGTCAACGTGTGGCCGTTGTTCTATTCGAACGCGGATCAGGTCGCGGTGCTCTGGCCCTTGTTCGATTCCGACGAGCGGGGTTTCGCGCTGCGTCCGATCATCACCAAGGACGGTTCGGACTGGGGCGTCCTGATGCCGCTGTCGTTCTGGAACACCGAGCGCGGCGACTGGTTCGTCTTCCCGGCGTATTCGTGGGGCGACGTGTACGGGTTGGCTCCCGTGTTCGGCGTGTTCGACGAACTGACGCACGTCGGCCCGATCTGGTGGAACCACGACGCGGAGCGGGAACGGAACGAGTTCGGACTGTTCCCCGTGTTCGCGCTGCAGGACGGTCTCAACTTCGTCGGTCCCGCGTTCTGGAACACGTGCGAGCCGAGCATGTGGGGACTGCTGCCCGTGTTCGGCGACTACGGCACGTTCCAGCACGCCGGACCGGTGTTCTGGACCGACGGCGAGGACCCGTCGTTCGGCCTCTTCCCGCTGTTCGCGTTCGGCGGATCCTGGGGGCATGCCGGACCGTTCGTGTGGGCGGACCTCGAGAACGGCGGCGGCGTGTTCGTCTCTCCGATCGGGGGACGATCCTGGAACGCCGATGGGACCACTCGGCAACTCAACGTGCTCGGACCGGTGTTCCACTCGTCTCGGAGCGACGACGGGCACGCGATCGCCGTGCTCTGGCCGTTGTTCCGGTACCACGAATCGAAGACCGCGTCGGGTTGGTCGCTGTGGCCGCTGCACGGCCGCGAAGCGCGGCGCGACGCGGAGAGCGACCAGGTCGAACAGATTCGGAGTTGGTCACTCGCCGGCCTCGTCAGCCACTCGGGTGTGGACTCGCTCGAACAACTCCGCGTGCTCGGGCTGTTCGCGTACCGCGCGCCGGGTGACGAGCGAACCCTGGCCGACTGGTTCACGCTGTTCGGTTCGACGGGTGGTGGCGAGAGTGACTACGACTTGCACGTCGGCACGCCGGCCGTGTTCCAGTACCACCGCGAGGAGTCGGGCTCGCGATGGAGCAGCTTGCTCGGGACCGTGCAGTACGAGCAAGGCGACGAGGGATCGGAGTTTCGGTTCCTCTACTACCTCTACCGGCAGAAGACGCAGGACGGCGTGACGCAGCGGGATCTGTTTCCGTTCATCAGTTGGGACACGGGTGAGGAACGGTCTCGCTTCTCGTTCTTGTGGCGGGTGTTCGACTATGAGCGGGATGCGCGTGGCGTTCGTGGGCACTTCTTGTTCATTCCCTGGGGATAGCCGCGCGTGACGTAG
>JAGQQZ010000615.1 GCA_020425915.1 Planctomycetota bacterium
CGCTAGGAGAAGGAGTGTCTGAACTTCAGTTCGCCAGACTCACTCTCATGGATCGCCAAGAAACCGTGTCCCCAGGACCTCAGCTCCGCGCGCGCCTGTTTCCATTTCGCGTCCGCTTCCGGATCCGATGGTCGCGCGGGCAACGGTTCGGGTCGATCGACCGATGGATAGGGCGCCTCGAGCCGAGGCCATATCGCTGCGAGTTGCCCCAGGAAGCGATGACCGTGTGGGATCGCAGCGTCGTTCGACTGCGCGTCGTAGGGATGACCTCCGATCTTCGCGGCGGGCGCTGTGACGAGGCAGGTGCCTTCTTCGTCTTCGAACTCGAGCCGATCCAACGTTCGGCATCGGTAGCCGTGGAGGATGGATGGGCTGAACGGTGGCGTGAGTTGGTCCGATTGCGTGACACGAGCTCGATCGTCAACGGTCGTCCAGAAACCTCGGAAGCACTCGGACTCCCACGATTCGACGTCGAGTCGGTCGTACAGGTCGAGGAATTGAAAGACCATCAACACATCGCCGGGGGTCTCCGGCACGAGGTCGCGCGAGTCCCGAAAGTCGAGCTGACCGATGAACGATCCTGGGCAGTCCATGTGCACCGGCCATGGTTGGTCGGCGAGGAGATAGGGGAGTCCTCCGAGTCGAGTGATCGCGGGGTCTCGATGCGGACCTCTGGCCCAGATGAACAGGTCCGTCTCGGTTGCGTCTGGACTCTGGTCACGTAGCCACTCGACGACTTTCAGGTGGATTGCGAGGTCATACGGTCCCGAGATCAGGAAGCGATCGTCGTCCTCTCCGGTGTCGATGGCCTCCAGGAGCGCTGGGACGTCGATCGAGGCATGGGCGTTTCCCGGGAACTGGCGGACGAACGGTGCTCTCATGGAAGTTGCTGCAGAACGTTCATCGAATCGTCGAGTCGCGACGGCACGGAGGTGAGTCGCTAGTCGCGCCGAAACACGAGCACGGAACGGATCGGTTCGAGTTCGTCGAGCTGCATCGTGGAGTACGGCGGCACCCGCCTGCGAAGCTCTCGCTTGTTCCACTCGTGGTGGGCGTAGTCGTTCCGCTTGAGCAGCGTGAACCCGTGCGATTCGAACAGGCGCACGTGCTCGTGGATCCTCATTCGGTTCGCGCCGCGCACCATCGCCTGTCCGGGGGCTTCGAGCAGGAAGGCGACCGGCGACTCGACCTCGCCCCAGTAGGTGCCGTGGTCGGCGACGTCGACGTTGTGGATGCTGACGCCACCCGAGGCGGTGACCCGAGCGATCTCGCGAACGACGGCGGTGGGATCCTCGGCGTGCTCGAGGAACGAACTCGACATGACGCGGTGGATCGAACGATCGGCGAGTCCGGTTCGCTCGGCCTTGGCGACCAGGAGGTGAACGTTCTCGGGCAGGAGCAATTCGCCGGCGGCGAGTCGGTCGACGTCGAACGCCTTCGCGTTCGCGGCGATCGTCGCGCGCTGATCGGCCAGATCGAGCTTCGGGAACACCTCGCGGCGGAGCGTCAACCAGCACACGAGTCGACTCAGGGCTCTCGCCTGCTCCGCGTCCGAGATCGGCGGCGTGAGTTCGAGAGCGTGGCCCTCGGCGGCGCCCATCAGCACCATCGCGGTGACCAGGGCCAGCGGGTTCTCGGCGCCGGCCCCGAGTTCGAGCACGTTCTCGCCTTCCACCGACGCGGGGCAGACGTCCTGCTGCCACCACCAGAACGTGCCGAGCGACTCCTGCAGATGCTCCGGTGCGAAGCGGTTGTCCGGGTGCCGCAGCGCGGGTTCGATGCGGTTCGAGAGTTCGTGCAACAGGCGGAGCAGCTCACGATCGAGGGGGGCGCCGTCGACGCGGGCGATCAGCTCGCGGATCAGGTCGGGGACCGGGACCTTGCCGAGTCCCTTGGGCCGGGTCAGGTCGACCGGAGGCACGGACGCCTCGTGACGCATGTCCATGGTCGCCGAGGGTAGCGCGCCGGGCATCGGCATTCTCGTGCGGAGCCCCTTCGGGTGGATCCGCGCGATACCATGCCGGTCCTCGAAAGGAGTCTGTCATGTCAGCCTCAACCAGTGATTCCGTCGTCGTGCCTTGCTCCGCGTGCAAGGCCCTCAACCGCATTCCGCGTTCGCGCTTGGGCGACGTGCCCGTCTGCAGCGATTGTCGCGCGCACCTGCTGGGCGGCAGCCCGGCCGAGCTGGGCGGCGAGTCGTTCGACCGATTCGTGACGCGCTGCGAGCTACCGGTGCTCGTCGACTTCTGGGCGCCGTGGTGCGGGCCGTGCCGGACGATGGCTCCGGAGTTCGCCGCGGCGTCGAAGCGGCTCGCCACCGAGGCGGTGCTCGCGAAGGTCGACACCGAGGCGCACGGCGGGCTCGGGCAGCGCTACGAGATCCTCAGCATCCCGACGATGGTGTTGTTCGAGTCGGGGCGAGCGGTCGCGCGGCGCAGCGGAGCGCTGCGCGCGGACGACATCGTTGCCTGGGTTCGGGCCGAGATCGGATAGAGGCGCGCGGCGATCCGTGGTCAGGCCGTCTGCTCGCGCGGCGAGCGGGCGACCAACCACCAAGCCGCTGCGAAGTGCCACAGCGCGAGCAGCGGCAGGCCGAAGTCCACGGCCGCCGACAGCACGGCTTCCGGCACGGCGCCGGTCTGCTCGAACGCGAGCAGGAACAGCACCGGACTCAGCGCGATCGCGAGGATCGCGATCCAGCGCGGTGCGGAGCGGTGGGCGAGGAGGCC
>JAGQQZ010000616.1 GCA_020425915.1 Planctomycetota bacterium
CTGCAGGTCGCACGCGCGCTGCAGTTCGCGCACGACCACGGTGTGGTCCACCGCGACATCAAGCCGAGCAACCTGATCCTGCGGGAGGACGATTCGATCGCGATCACCGATTTCGGACTCGCCCGCGAAACCGGCACCGGATCGATGACCGAGAGCGGAGCGATCGTCGGCACGCCGATGTTCATGGCGCCCGAGCAGATCACCGGCGAGGGTGGCGGCGCGACGACGCTGGCCGACGTCTACGGTCTCGGAGCGACGCTCTACACGCTGGTCACCGGACGCCCGCCGTTCGACGGGATGACGGCCCAGCAGGTGCTGCGGCAAGTCATCGACGAGGACCCGGAGCGACCGTCGCGCCTGCGCCACGAGATGCCGCGCGACCTCGAGGCGATCATCATGACCGCGATGGCGAAGGAACCCTCGCATCGCTACGGCTCGGCGGCAGACCTCGGCGACGACCTCGAGCGCTTCCTGAACGGCGACCGCGTACTGGCCAGGATCCCCGGTCCGCTGACGCGGCTTGGCCGCACGATCCGCAAGCACCAGCTGCTGACCGCCTTGGTCATCCTCGTGATCGTGTCCACCGCAAGCGCGCTCCTCCTGTCGCACGATCGCCACCAGAGCGAGATCGACACGCAGCTCGCGCGCGCCTCCGGCCTGGTCGCGCAGGCCGTGAGCCGCCACGACGATCAGCTGAGACCGCTCGACGAGTCCGAGCGACGCTCGCGGCTCAACGCCGCCATCGCGACCGCCTCCCGCGTGCTCGAGACCGATCCGACGGTCGGCCGCGCGTGGTTCGTCCGCGGCCAGGCGCACCACCACCTACGGCAGTACCGCGAGGCAGCGGCCGATCTCGACATGGCCGAGCAGATGAACGGGGAGCCGACACCGGAGGTGCTGCACTACCGGATCGATGCGCTCAAGAACCTCTACGATGCCGAGTCGCAGCGGCGGCTCCACCACGATCTGACGACGCTGCTGTCGATCGACCCGAGCCCGTACAACCGCTGCATCGTGGCGTTCCACCTGCTCGGACTCGCACGCGGCCTCGACGGGGAATCCCGGGCCGAGGCGCTCGACCGCGCCCGTGCGATCATCGACCCCGTTCCCGAACCCGACGCGCAGAAGAGCGTGATCGCGGCGCGGATCCTCGAGATGCAAGGCCACACCGGCGGCGCGCTGCGGTTGATCCGGGATGCGACCGAGGAATTCCGCGGCAACCCGTTGGTCCACGACGAGGCCGCCGCGATGCTCGCGCGGCTCGGCTACGAGGAAGAGAGCGAAGCGCAGGCAGCCCTCGCTCGGATGCTCGACCCGGAGTCCGCGGAAGACCCCGATGCGGATCGCCGCAGCACCGACGAGCGCGAGGTGCACTCGTTCCTGCAGCAGCTCGGCGAACGGATTCGCTGACGCTTCGCGGCTCTACGGAGCGGCCGCTACGCCCGCTCGGGTGCGATCTCGTGCAACATGATGACGTAGCCGCTCGGGTTGATCGCGAACGCCATCTTGCAGACCTTGTTGTCCTGCACGTCGCCATGGAACTTCACACCGGCCTCCCGGAGACGCGCGACCTCGGCCTCGATGTCGTCGGTCTCGAGCGCGAGCGTCGGCGGCGTTCCCTCGGGCGAGAACTGCTCGATCGCGATGGTCTTGCCCTCCGGAGTCATGAACTCGATCCACTTGCCGTCGAAGTCCTGGCTCTTCTCGAGACCGAGGAGTTCGCCCCAGAAGCGCTGGTCGGCCGCCATGTCCTTCGAACGGAAGCTCACGAATGCGACTTTCTTGATCATGCCGAGAGTGTCCCCGGTGCTCGGTTCGCGGCCAAGCCGCAGTGCCTCAGTCCACCTCGAGCGCGCGCCACATGTACCAACTGCCGATCGAGCGGTACGGTCGCCAACGATCCGCGATCCGCTCCATCGCGGTCCGATCTCCGTCGCCGACGCCGTAGACCTTCGTGAGCCCCTTGCGGACACCGAGGTCCCCGATCGGGAACACGTCGAGCCGTCCGAGATGGAACATCAGGAACATCTCGGCCGACCACCGACCGAAACCGCGCACCTGCGTCAGGACGTCGACGATCTCGTCGTCCCCCATCCGCGCGAAGCGTCGGAACGGGAGCTCGCCGCTGGCCGTGTGCTCGGCGAGCGAGCGCACGTAGCTGATCTTCTGGTGCGAGAGCCCGGCCGCTCGCAGCTTCTCGTCGGGGATCCGCGCGAGCGCGGTCGGACGGGCGTAACCATCGCCCCGGCTCAGTGCATGGACCCGGCCAGCGATGGTCCGCGCCGCCTTGGTCGAGAGTTGCTGGAAGATGATGGCCTCGAACAGCGCGTCGTACGCATCGTCCCGGTAGTGCGAGGTCGGTGAGAACGGACCGTGCCGGCGCGCCAATCGCCGAATCTCCGGGTCGACCGCGAACACGTGCTCCATCCCGGCCGCGTGATCCGCATCGAGCACGACGCCCTC
>JAGQQZ010000617.1 GCA_020425915.1 Planctomycetota bacterium
CATCGCGACGTTCGGCGCGAGCGTGCGTTCGAATTCTCGCCCACGACCGAGATCCTCGCCAGTGCGGAGATCGCGCAACTGCACTTCGGTCGGGAACATCAACCGGACCGGCTTCGGTCCCCGCTCCGCCAGCACTCGAAGGAGGTCCGGGGCACCGATCGCGTTGAGTCGCACCGCCAGCAGGTGCTCACCCGCTCGAGACTCGAGTCGGACGGTTTCGAGACAGCGCGGCAAGCCTGATCCGTGAACCGAGATGACCGGTCTCGTGTTGGCGTCGCCCAGCAGCACGCGGGACAAACGCGCCCGCAGATCGCTGGCAGCGGTCACGCGGCTCGGATCCGTGCGCAGGTCGACGTACTCGCACGCCGCGAGATTCCAGAACACGGCACACCCATCGCCGACCTCGTGTTCGCAATGCACCATCGCACCGGCCGCCGTCGGCTCCCCGATGTCGGCACTCACCCCGGTCTCGGCCACCGCCACACCGGTGTCGAGCCGGTGCGAATCCGATCCTCGGCCTGAGTGCACGAGCCGCTCACCGTCCTCGTGACGCGTGATCCCGAACAGATCGTCGAGCGCCGGAACATCGCGAAGCCGGAAGCGCTCGTCGTAGGCACCGACACCGTAGTCCGCGAGTACGCATCCCCCGGCTCGGACGAACGTGCGGATCCCCTCCGCCTCCTCCTCGGACATGACGAGCACCGCCGGCAGGATCAGGAGATTCGGCGGTCGGTTGCCAATCCGGTCCGACAGCTGTGAGAGCGGCACCAAGCACGGCTGGAAGCCGATGTCCTGAACCAGTCGAACCCAGCTCTCACGAGTGCGTCGGCTCGTCGAGCCATCCGCCTCGCGATCCAGGACTCCCTGCACCCAGGAGGACTCGCGTGACTCGACGATCCAGATCGGGTCGTGCTGGATCGTCGCACCCGCGAACGCGTCGCGCGCGGAGCCGAGTGCATCACGCGCCGCAACGATCGCCTTCGCGAACTCGGTGAGTCGGCCACCATCATCGACGTCCTCGACGGGTCCCAACCACACACCGCGGGCACCGTGCGAAACGTGATCGTCGAGATCGACACCGACATCGGCGGCTGCCTCGATTCGGATCGCGCCGAGTTCGCGGACGCCCGCCCGAGCGAGGCCTCGCACGAGTTCGCGTGCCGCGCCGACGCTTGACGCCGCAAAGAAGTCCAGTTCAGGCACGATCCGCTCGAGATCGACTCCATCGCCGGGGCGAGGCGACTGCAGGGCGAGCGAACCGATCGCGGCGACCGGCTCGAGCGCTCGAACCCAACGCACCAACGCATCCGAGCCCTGGGCGTCGCGCGCCGACAGGCGATCGCACCATGCCGCGAGCTCCGGCGGAACGACCTTCGGGAAGGTCATGTCGTTCTGCGCGAGCGCAGCAGGATCGAACGCCGACCAGGAGAATCCACGGCCCAGGCGCTTCTTCAGCAGGGCGAGCTGTGCGGGATCGGCGGCAGGCCCGGCTACTTCACCGGACCACGGCACCGACGTCGACAACAGGTCGACCTGGAATCCGGCCGCTCGCAAGCGCGCGATCCGCGCCTCGTCCAGCTCTGCCTGGTCGAACCGGACCGATACGTGTAGCTCGAACGGTGCAGGGGCCTGGGCGCGAACGTGTGTCGCCGCGGCGGCTCCGATCGCGAGCAGGACGAGCGACGATGCTGGACGAACGCTCACGCCGTCACTCGATGCCGTAGTCCTTGAGCTTCTCCCACAGCACCTTGCGACTGATCCCCAGAGCACTCGCCGCCTTCGTGCGGTGCCCACCCATCGCATGCAACACGGTCTCGATGTGGCGCCGCTCGGCGTCGACGAGGACCTCGCGCAGCGTCGGCAGGTCAGTCGGCGGTTCGAGCGCCGCGCGCCGGGACTTGTCGACGGGAAGCAGGTGCTGCTTCTTCAACACGGTCGCCCCTCCGGCCATCGCGATCGCCTGGGCGACGTGGTTCTCGAGTTCGCGAACGTTGCCGGGCCAAGTGTACTTCGACATCGCCTCGAGGACGTCGGTCTTGACCGTGAACTGTCGACCGTTCCCCAACTGGCGAATGAAGTGCTGGACGAGAACCGGAACGTCGCCGTCCCGATCGCGGAGCGGCGGGAGCGCGATCGGCACGACGTTGAGTCGATAGAAGAGGTCCTCGCGGAATTCCCCCCGCTTGACCAGCTCGACGAGCGGGACTTTCGACGCGCTGACCACTCGGATGTCCACCTTGATCGACTGCTCGCCGCCGACGCGCTCGAACTCGCGTTCCTGCAGCACGCGTAGCAGCTTGACCTGCACCGACGCCGGCATGTCGTCGATGTCGTCGAAGAAGATCGTTCCGCCGCTGGCCAGCTCGAACCGACCCTTGCGCATCTTGCCCGCATCCGTGAACGCCCCGCGCTCGTGACCGAACAGCTCGGTCTCGAGCAAGGTGTCGGGCAGTGCACCACAGGACAACGCTACGAACGGACCCTCGGCGCGCGACGACAACGTATGGACGGCCCGCGCGATCCGCTCCTTGCCAGTCCCGCTCTCGCCCTCGATGAGGACGGACGCCTCGGTCGTCGCAACCGTCCGCACGACCTTGAACACGTCCTGCATCGCGCGCGATCGCCCGATCACGCCCGGCAGACCGGTATTCGAACCGAGTTGCTCTCGCAGTCGCCGGTTCTCGTCCAGGACGAGCCGGTACTCCTCGACGCGCTTGAGCCGTTCGATCACGGTGTCGTTGAGGAACGGCTTCTGGATGTAGTCGTCGGCGCCGTCACGCATCGCGGCGACCGCGTTCTCGATCGTCGCGAACGCCGTGATCACGAACACTTCGGTGTCGGGCCGCGCCTGCTTGGCCGCTTTGAGCACCGCGAGCCCGTCCGCACCGGGCAGCCGGACGTCGGTGATCACACAGTCGAAGGTCTCGTTCCGAAGGAGCCCCACCGCCTCCCGGCCGTCTCCGAGGGTCGTGACCTGGTGCCCGGCTTGTTCGAGATCATCGGTCAGCGTGACCGCGATCGTGTTCTCGTCTTCGACCAGGAGGATCTTCATCCGCGGACTCCACTCGGGGAATCCGCCGAATCCTAGGAGTCCTTGGCACGGAAGGGCAAGCGACGCAGCGGATTCGTGTCCGGCGCCGGGAACGCGCCTACAGCGGCTCGATGAACTTGTCGCGGCGGAACAGCACGGTGCGGTCACCGCCCTCACGCACCGCCCAGTCGAGGGCCACTTCGGCCTGCGAGACCAGGGTGTCGAAGAACATCGTGTCACGATCCTCGCAGGCCGCGACACCGAGGCTCAGAGAAAGGACCAGCGACTTCCCGTCGGCCACCATCTGGACGTCCGAGAACGCGGACCGAATGCGCTCGGCGACGAGCTGCCCGGATTCCGCGCCGGTGTGCGGCATCACCAAGAGGTACGCGCCGTCACTGATCGTCCCGAGATGGTCGTGCCCACGGGTCTTCTCCTCGACGATCGCCGCGAGCTGCCGCCGGATCTCGACGCGAAACTCCGCCCCATGGACCTCGGTCAGCGACTGGAGCCGGTCCACCTGGATCAGCACACACGCGAGCGGGTACTCGTAGCGCCGCGCGCGCGAGAACTCGGTCTTCATCAGGTGAGTGATCTGAGCCTGGGTGAACGGTCCCCGCCCGACCTCGCGGTCGTCGATCGTGCTCGAGGCCCGCGTGAGGTCGCCGGCTCTTCGGAATCCAGGTCGATCGGTGCTCATGAACCCTTCCGGAACGAAGTTCCTAGGTTATCGGCCGATCGAATGCCACGGGTTGAACCCTGCCCGCGTCGCGCTGGATCGCACCGCCGAGGTTTCCCGGTCGGGCGCAGTGGCAGGGGCCGCAGGAACACACCCTGGCCCTCGGGGCAAAAAATTGGGCCCCAGCCGGTCAGTGCTGGGGCCCAGAATATTGGTGAGGCTACGAAATGGAGAGGGCGGTTAGGGAGGGGGAATCAGGTCTCCACCCCATAGCCACACCAGGTGTTCGGTGTTCTGCATCCGACGGGCGCCGGGAAGGCTTGGTCGGACACCCGCGTCGCGCGCCGAAGCTCGCTTCGCGGACCGATTATCGTGCCAGCCTTTGCCCACAGTTTCAACACTGCTTTCCACAGAAAATCGTCGGCCGGATTCCCGGTGCGGAAACCCCGTCACCGTGGGCCGAACACGCCCGGCAGCACTTCTCGAAGCCACTCCAGGACCCGGTAGATGTCGAACCACGGGAACTTGTGGCGCAGGAGGATCAGGATTCCGACGACGACCGCCGTGTAGAGGACGAAGAATCCGCTCCGCACGATGGCGGCCGCGACCAACGTCTTTCCACGGACCTTGAGCGTCTTCGGCCTGCCGGTCCGCGCCCCCCCGCCCGGCCGAGCCGGAGCGGCGGCTGCACCGCCTCGGAGGACCCAGTCCCGCTGCCCCTGGAGCCCGCGATTCAGCAACTCCGAAGGATCGACGGGGTCGGCGAGGACCGCGTCGACGACATCCTCCCACGGGTACTCGTCGGGCTGGGCGTACAGCCGCGCCTGCAGGTGTTGCACCGTGTCGGCCGGTACCGTCCGCGCCATCATTCGGAGGGAGACCTCACCGACCCGCGTGAGGAGCGGGTCCGGATTCGGGTTCTCGGTTTCGCTCATGCGTGGGATTATGGGAGGCGTGATCCTGCCGTCACCCCACTCGCGTGAGAAACGGGCGATTCGCTACGAAGACGTCGCGTCCGCCCTCGACGCCGGGATCCCGCTCGAAGCAGCCGTCGGCCATCCCGGCCCGACGTTGTGCGAGGCGCTGGCCGCGACCGGGGTCGCACTGACGCACGTCGACCGCGCAGTTCTCGCCGCGGCCGAACGATCCGGCGACGTGTCGCGCGCCCTACGCGACCGGGCCACCCACGAACGCTCGATCGCCTCCCTGCAGCGCGCGATCGTCGCGCGCCTCGCATACCCGCTGTTCGTCCTCGTCTGCGCCGCCGCGCTCACCTGGTTCCTGCGGACCCGATCGCTCGGCGGCAGCGACCTGCCGTGGATCGCGCTCCTGGGAATCGTGGTCGTCACGACCGGCTTCGCATGGATGCTGCACCGGGCGCATCGTGTGGTCCGACTGCCGACGTTCCTCGCACCGTTCCGCGGCGTACTGCGCGACTACGCCACGATTCCCTACCTCGACGCCATGTACGCCCAGTACCGGGCGGGCATCCCGATCCTCGAGGCACACTCGCTCGCCGCCACCGCCGCCCCGATCGGTGTGACACGCGCCGCGCTCCTCGATGCGGGACAGCGACTCGAACGAACCCGCGACACTCTGGGACGGGCACTCGAAGAATCGGGGGCACTCGATCGGGAGACCAGCGACTTGCTGGCCAAGGCGGAGCTCGCGGGAGATCTCGAAGACGGCTTGCGGAGAGCGCTGGAACGCCGTCGCCAGACGTTCGAGCGCCGACTGACGTTCCACGCCCGAGCGTTCGGTGGCACCGTGTACTCCGTCGCGGTGTTCGCGTGCGCGTGGCAGATCGTCTCGTTCTACGAGAACCTCCTGCCCGGACGCTGAGCCGCACGCGCGGCACCGGCTTTGCATGCAAACCGCGTGCCCAAAACGCCGAAACCGTGTTATGGTGCCTCCTTCACGAACACATCGGCATCCCTCGTGGCGTAATCCTTGAAGCTCGGCCTGACACAACACCTGCGCGCGGAACAGCGACTCGTCCAGTCGCCGCAGATGATCCAGGCGATGCAGATCCTGCAGTGCCCGATGACGGAACTCCAGGATCAGATCGAGCACGAGTTGCAGGAGAACGTGTTCCTCGAGGTCAAGGAACCGTCCGCCGAGCCGTCGGAGGACGGCCCCCCGGGCGGACCCGACTCGGACGGGAACGACGCGCCGGGGCTCGACGAGAAGCTCGAGGCCCAGTTCTCCGCCGAGCTCGACCAGCTCGAGCAGCGGGTCGACACGGGTCCGCGCACCGCGAAGGGGTCGGCCGAGGAGTCGGACCGTCGCTACGAGATGCTCTACAACACGCCGGACGCCGAGCAATCGCTGTCCGACCACTTGTTGGAGCAAGCGCGGATGGCCGACCTCTCGGCCGAGCTGTTCGCTGTCGTCGAGCACGTCGTCTACTCGCTCGACTCGGACGGTCGCCTGGCCGAGTCGGCCGAGGAGATCGCCAACGACCTGCTCGTGCCGATTCCCCTGGTCGAAGAGGCGGTGTCGGTCGTTCGGTCGTTCGAGCCGGTCGGCATGGGCGCACGCAACGTCACCGACTGCCTGCTCATGCAGCTCGACAACCTCGGGTTCGCCCGTCCGTTGACTCGGCGCATCGTCGAGCACCATCTCGACGACTTGGCCCTCAACAAGTTGCCGAAGATCGCCAAGGAGACCGGCGCCTCGATCGACGACATCAAGGAGTGTTGGGAGTTCCTGCGCGAACACCTCAACCCGCACCCGGGTGCAGCGTTCCAGCGGACCGATGTCGGCGTCGTCACTCCGGATGTCGTCGTCGAGGAGGTCGCGGGGAAGTTCGAGGTACGCGCGTTGCGCGGTTCGATCCCGGAGCTGGCGATCTCCACCCAGTACCGCTCGCTACTCAAGCAGGCGCGCAGCGACCCGAGACTCTACGAGTTCCTGCGCCGCAAGATCGAGGCGGCGAAGTGGTTCATCGAGGCCGTCCACCAACGACAGAGCACGATCCAGCGCATCGCCGACGAGATCGTCCAACGCCAGACCGGCTTCCTCCGGCACGGTGTGCAGCGCCTCGAGCCGATGAAGATGCAGGACGTCGCGGACGCGGTCGGGGTCCACATCTCGACCGTGAGCCGCGCGATCTCCGGCAAGTACATCCAGACGCCTCAGGGCATCATGGAGATGAAGCGCTTCTTCTCGGGCGGCACTCGGACCGACGACGGCCACATGATCAGCCAGCGCGCGATCAAGGAGAAGGTGCGCGACATCGTCGATCGAGAGGACAAATCGCAGCCGCTGTCCGACGACCAGCTGGTCGAGGAACTCGGCAAGCAGGGGATCAAGATCGCTCGGCGGACCGTGACGAAGTACCGCAAGTCGCTCGGGATCGAGTCGTCGACCCGACGCCGCGAGTACTGAGGTGACGCCCCGGCTCGGATTCTCGGTCCGCGGAACGGAACTTGCGCGGAGTTCCGTTCGTCCAGCCTCGACCTCGCCCCGGCAATGGCGTGGACCCCAACCCATGGCCATCTCGTCGACCGGACCGAATCGCCCCACACCGCCGACTCGCGGTTTCGCACACCGACTGTGCGCAATCGCTGCGGTCCTGGCGGTGATGTGCATCGCGATTCGATCGCCGGGCCAGAGCCATCCGCCCCCCGACTGGGCGGCGACCCTCCGTTCCCAACTGCGATCGGACGACCCGTCGTTGCGCGGAGAAGCCGCGCTGGCGCTCGCCACGGTCGGGAACCCCGGTGACGTCGACGCGATCGCGCGAG
>JAGQQZ010000618.1 GCA_020425915.1 Planctomycetota bacterium
TCGAGCTCGATCCGAGTGAGCTCGACAGCGTCACACGTCAACGCCGTCGACGATTGCCATCCTCGTCTTCGCGCTGCTCCGGCACCACCGGCCAAGCCGGTCCACCCACGACCCGCAGTCCCGGTCGCTTCTCCGACAACGCATCGCGCGCACCATCCGAGACTTCGGTCCGCCACAGCCAGACTTGCTCGAGTGCCGGCATCTCCGCAAGTGATTCCTTCACCCGGTCGGTCACCTTCGTGCCGAACAGGTTCAGCGCGCGCAGCTCCGGCAGCTTCTGGAGCTTCTGCAATCCCGCGTCGGTGATCTCCGTCTGGCTGAGGTCGAGTCGCGTCAGACGTGGCATCTTCGCGATCGTCGCGAGGGCGCGGTCGGTGATCTTGGTCCGCGCCAGCACGAGTTCGGTGATCTGCTCACGCAGCGGCGCGAGTTCCGCGACGCGGGCGTCGTCGGTCTTCGGCTCGGCCGCGCGGAAGCTGACGCGTAGCAGTGGGCTGTCCATGGATATCGCCGTGATCTGCGCCGAGTCGCCGGCGATCTTCTGCACGGCCGACGGGTTGGCGGGGCGAAGGCCCTCGCCGAGGCGTTGCAGCAGCGCGACGCGGGCGGCGACGACGACCGGCGCGGTTTCGCGCGCGGGGGGAGCGTCGGCGCCGGGGCCGGGCGACCCGACCCAATCGCCGAAGTCCGCGCCGTTCTCGATCCAGCGGCGCAACGTCTCGCGTTCGGCGTCCGTCAACGGGTCGCCCTTCGACGGCATGAAGTCGGAATCGTCCGCGGGGAGCGATACGCGGCGGTAGACGCCGCTCTCCTCGAGCTCGCCGGCGACGACCGCGTCCTCGCCGTCGCCTCCGCGTTCGATCCAGGCACGACCGTCGAGGCGAAGGCCGCCCTTCGGTTCCTTGAACGATCCGTCGCTCCGACGCTGCGGCGTGCCGTGACACTTGAAGCACTTGGCTTCGAGGAAGGGCAGGACGTCACGCTCGAACGAGATCGCGTCCTGTGCGCTGCCCGCGCTGGCCAGGAGGGCCGTGGCGAGCCAGAAGCGTGCGGCACCGATCATGCGAACACCTGGGTGACGGGCGTGCCCTTGTGGGCGACCGTGAAGGGTCGCTTCGACGGCGAGGTCACGACCTGTTCGAGTGGCAGGCCGAGCGCGTGCGCGATCGTCGCGTTGAAGTCCGGGATCGTCGTCGCCCCTTCGACGACGTCGCTGCCGTCGTCGTTGGTGCCACCGAACGTTCGGCCGCCACGAACCCCGCCGCCCGCCATCCAACAGGTGAACGCCTTCGGGAAGTGGTTGCGACCGTTGTTGCTCGCCACGATCTGCGGCGTGCGCCCGAACTCGGTCGCGAGCACGACGAGCGTCTCGTCGAGCAAGCCGCGCGACTCGAGATCGCTGAGCAGCGCCGCGATCGAACGGTCGAGCGGCGGCAGCTTGTCGTCCATGACGTCGAAGTTCTGGTTGTGCGAGTCCCAGCCGCCGTTGACGACCTCGACGTAGCCGACGCCGTGCTCGACGAGTCGGCGCGCCAGCAGGCAGCCCTGACCGAAGTCGTCATCGCCGTAGGCCTCGCGGATCGACTCGGGTTCGGCGGTCAGGTCGAACGCGGCGAGTTCTGACGATTGCATGAGGCGGAGCGCCTGGTCGTACATGTCGGCGTACGCCCGGATGCCCTTGTGGTCGAAGCGGTCGGCGAACTCATGGTTCATCCGTTCGAGGCGTGCGAGCCGGCGCGCCGCCACGTCCTCGGAGACGCCGTTCGGACGACGGCTGTTCTGCAGCCCGGCATCCGGGTCTCCGATCGGCAACGGCCCGTGGACGGACTCGAGGAACCCGGCGGCCGCCGTGTACTGCTGGCCCCCGATCTCGACGTGCCCGGGCAGCGCGGGATTCTGGCGTTCGCGCATGTAGTCGAGCCAGGTTCCCATCGTCGGGTGCTTGATCGTCCCACGCAGCTCGTAACTCGTGTGGAGGAAGTAGCGCGCCTGTGCGTGCGCCCCCTGGGTCGATTGCATGCCGCGGAACAGACAGATCTTGTCCATGTGCCGGGCGAGGTTGGGCAGGTTGCTCGAAACGAGGACGTCGTCCGCGGCGGTCCTGATCGACTCCGTCGGTCCCTGGGTGGCAGCACCTGGCTTCGGATCGAACGTGTCGAGGTGGGACATGCCACCGCTCATGTAGAGGTAGATCACGCTCCGTGCCGTGCCGCCGCCCGTAGCACCCGCGACGGCTCCGGTCGCCGCGCGGAGTCCGAGCCCGGAGAGGAGCGGAACGGTCGTCAGCCCGAGGAGTCCTCGCGCGGCACCGGAGACGAACGCACGGCGCGAGAAGTCGTCGCTCGAATCGAAGAGTCGCTTGGTTCGCATCGTTCGGTCCTCAGCGCAGGAAACGGAACTCGTGGGAGTTGACGAGGGTCCAGATCAGATCGCGACAGCCGTCCATGTCCTTGCCGGTGCCGATGTCGGCCTTCCAGTCCCGGATCTCGTCGCGCGTCGGCGGTCGGTTGAGCGTCGCGAGGAACGCAGCGCGGATCCGATCCGTCGGTGACTTGCCGCGGGCGACCGCCAGCATCAGCGGCGTCTGTGGCTTGCGCAGCACGTCGCGCTCGAGGAAGCCGTTCAGCAGCGTGAGGACCTGGGGAACCGTGGCTGCGTCGTTCGAGCCCTCGATCTGCTCGCGGTCGGACTGGCCGAACTGCTGCAGGAAGTGACCCGGCGGTGCGGGCTGCGGCAGCTCGGACGCGCGCAGGTAGTTGCGGTTGGCCCGCCGCAGCACGTCGAGCAGTCCCATCTGCTCGAGTCGGCCGAGGAGTTCCTCCTCGCGATCGAAGTCGCCCTGGCGGCGCGCCTTCTGGATGTCGCGGATCAGCGGCAGCGCCTTGCGGCGCGCAGCCTGGAACGAGTCGTTCTCCTGGTCGCGTTCCTTCGCGCGGAGTTCACGCGCACGCCGACGGAACTCCGCCGGATCGGTCTCGCGGAGCATCCCGAGTTCGATCCGCTCCTGCATCTCCTCCTCCGAGGTCTCGAAGAACCTCTCGTACTCCCGGAAGACGATCTCGGCCGGGTCGTTCTGACCGATCGTGCTGTCGACGTCGTGGACGACGAAGGTCAGCATCGAGTCCCAGATCTGTTCCGCCGTCATGCGCCGGAGCAGTGGTCCGGGGAACAGATAGACCTCGTCGCTCGCCGGCTGACTCGTCGGGACCGCGCGCCGGAACGTCTTCGTGTGCACGAGCACGCGCTCGAACTCGCGCAGGTCGTAGCCGACTTCGCGCATCAGGTCTTCGAGCAGCGTCATCAGGCGCGGATTCGTCGCGACCGTGTCGTCACGCATGTCGTCGACCGGCTCGATCAGTCCGCGACCCATGACGCGTTTCCACATCCGATTCGCGATCACGGTCGTGAAGCGCGGGTTGTCCGGCGACGTCATCCACACTGCGTAGGCCTCGCGAGACCCGATCTCCGGAGGCTGCAGGCGGCGCGCGCGCGGGCGGCGGCGCTTGAGGAAGCGGCGTTGCCGCGGGATCTCGACGTCCAGCTGCGGCCCGTCGCCGAACATCGCCTTCGCGGTCACGAACTGCCCGGGCTTGGCGTCGTCGTAGCGGTAGTCGTCCGGTAGTTGGATCACCCCGGTACCCGAGCCGTTGACACCGCTCGCCACGTTGCGCAGCATCCGGCGGAACGCGCGCTGTCCCTGTTCGCCGAGGCCCTCGCGGGCCATCTTCGCCATCGAGCGCACGCGATCGGCATCCCCGGATTCGCGCATGTCCTGGCGATACTCGATGCCGCCCGTGAACGCCGCCATCTCGAAGAACTCGCGCTGGGTCCAGCGATCGAACGGATGGTCGTGGCACTGCGCGCACTCGAGTCTCGTGCCGAGGAACACGCGCACCGAGTTCGCCATGTTGTCGGCCGGCATGTCCTTGTCGCGCAGGTAGTAGCCGGTCGCGCCGTTGTCGCGCGCGTGGGCCGGACCGGAAGCCGTCAACATCTCACGCACGAACTCGTCGAACGGAGTGTTCGCCTCGCAAGCCGTCGCGAGGAACTTCAGGTAGGGAGCCCCCGAGGTCTGGGGCGCGAGGCGAGTGCGTGCTCGCAGGACGTCCGACCAGTAGTTGAACATCGTGCTGGCGTGACCCTTCGACAGCAGCAGTGTGTCGACCAATTCGTCTCGCTTGTCGCGCTCCTTCGACTCGAGGAACTCGGTGGTCTCGCGATGGTCGGGGATCCGGCCGACGATCGTCAGGTATGCCCGGCGCAGGAACGTCGCGTCGTCGACGATCTCGTTCGGATGCATCCCGCTCTGCTCGAGCGCGATCTCGACGAGTTCGTCGATCCGCTCGGCGGCGGCGGTGACCTGCTTGCGATCGAGTGCGTGCTCGGCCTGCTGCGCGGTCGCGAACCCGGAGAGGGCGAGGATCGCCCACGTCGTCACGTGCATCGAGTTCATCGGTTCCTCTGTCGCATGATGCGGTCTTGGATGGACTTGCACTCCGCTTCGACGGCGTCCTCGAGGTCGCGTTGCAGGCGAGCTTCGAGGCGTTGCGCATTGCCGCGCAGTCGCTTCAGGCGGAATTCGAGTTGCCGCCGTTCGGCCGAGATCGAGCGACGCACGAGGTCTCGCAGTTGGTCGTTGGCTTCCTGGGTCGGTTCGTCATCGCTCGCCGCCATGCGAGCAGACAGCAGTCGGACGCGTGACTTGCACTTCCACGCATCGAGGGCGAGTGGGAACGCCTCGGGCGCGTGGCGCTTCGCGAAACGGAGTCGCGTGACGTCGTCGACGACGTCGCGCAGGGCGCGACGGTACGACCGGTGCTTGGCGCGCTGGAGTCGCTCGAGCACCTGCGCGAGCTCCGGGTGGTGCTCGGCGATGAACTCGGTGGTCGAACGGTCGGAGTCCTCGGCGATGTCACGGGCGTGTTGCTCGAGCTTCGCGAGGGTCTCCGGGTCGTGCTCGGTGAGCCACATGACGAGGCCCTGGGTGCGTGGGAAGACCTCGGCGATCTCGCTCCGCTCGGGGTCCTGCGGTCGGTCGGAGACCGTGGGCCCCAGCGCGAGCGCCGCGGCCGTGATCAAGGTCGAGATGCGAAGCGTCTTTCTCATCGGTTGCGCTCCTCCATGGCGGAGATCATCCAGCTCGGCATGTCGGACTCCGTCTCGAGATCGAGGTCGTCGATCTCCAGGCTATCGACATCGATCGCGTCGCTCGAATCACCGAGTTCGATCCACGACGCGATCAACTTGTCGTCGTCGATGTGGTCGGTGGTTCCCTGGTTGCGCGCTCGCACGAACCAGAGCGTCGCGGCGATCGCGACGACGGCGGCGATCGCGAGGCTCGCCCGGCGTCGGAACGGGATCA
>JAGQQZ010000619.1 GCA_020425915.1 Planctomycetota bacterium
CGCCGCGGCCGGGTCGTCGACGTGTTCGAGCACGTCCGCGAGCAGGACCACGTCCGCGGCCGCGTCGGCGAGCGGGACCGCGCACAGGTCGGCGTGCAGGAAATCGGCTTCCGCCGGCGCATGGTCGCGCGCCGTGGCGAGGGACACCTCGCTCCGGTCGATCCCGACCACGCCCGCACCCCGTTCCGCCAGCGGCACCGACAGCAGTCCGCCGCCACACCCGAGGTCGACGACAAACACGTCGGTCAAGTCATTGCCCGACCCCATCCAGGCGTCGAGGATCTCGAGCCGCAGCGCGTTCACATGGCGGAGCGACGCGAACGCCCGGTCCTTCGGATCCCACCAGCCGTCACCGTTGCGGTCGTACAGCGTCAGGTCGTTGCGCACGACGGACACGCTCATCGCACCTCCACTCGGCGCATGACGACCGCACCACCCGGGGTCTCGATGCGGACGTGTTCCACACCCGCTTCGTCCACGGCGCGGGCGAGCGCGGCTGGCTCACCGCCGTCGAGGAGGAGTCCGCCGTCGACGATCTCCCACCGCCCGTCGAGGGTCTGGAACGCTGGCCCCTCCGGACCGACCGTCAGCGCCGCCGCCGTGTAGCGGCTCGGCTGCTCGAACCAGTAGTAGATCTTCCAGAGTTGTGCCGCGGCCTCGCCACGGATGTCGACCGACTCGAACAGTCCGTCGAGGGTGTCGACCGGTTCGGCGGACCACTGCAACTCGTCCGCCGCGGTGACCACGGCTCGATCCTCGCGGGCGACGACGTTCGACGCGATGCAACCGCTGAACCCGAACGCGAGACAACTCGCGAGCGCCCAGCGATGCGCGCCTCGACGCATGGACTCAGTGCTCATCGTGCTCGACCGCGGGCCCGGTACTGCGCGCGCGAAGTTCGACCCAGACGTTGACCAGGTCCTCCATCGAGATGAGTCCGAGCTTGCTCGGCACCGGCACCTCGTAGTCGGTCAGCGCCAACTTCATCTGTCCGCTGACGACGGCGCGTTGACGATCGTCGATCTTGATCGTGACCGGCATCGCAACCTCACGCGAAACACCGCGGATCGTCATCGAGCCGTGGATCTTGCCGCGAACCTGCTTGGACGCCACGTCGATCGCGCCAGCATCCGGCACGAACCGATCGACCTCGAACGTGATGTCGGGATGCTCGTCGGTCGCCAGGTGCTCGAACATGTTCTCGTCGCGACCTTCGACGCCCGTGCGAAGCGTCTTGGCCTCGCAGCTCACGGTTCCGTACCACTTGCCGTTCGGATCGGCGAGGTTGGCGTCGATCTCGCCGGTGACGTTCGAGGTCACTCCGGTGAAGTCGTGGAGCGTGCTCTTGGCGTCGAAGCCGACTCGGCTCAGGCTCGGGACGATGCGGTAGTGCTGGGGCTTGTCGAACGCGAACGAGTTCGACGGCAACGAGAACGATAGGAACCCGCCGCGGGCCTTCGGAGCCTCGACGGCCACCGGCACGTCGCGCGGCTCCGGCTCCTCGGACGGCGGCTCCGACCGCTCGGGCGTCGGCGGATCGATCGGTTCCGACACCTCGACCGCGACGTTCATCGGGGCGGCGTCCGCCGCCGCTCGGAGTTCCTGCAACTGTGCGAGCATCGACGACAGGCGCTTCTCGATCGCGTCGAACTGCTCGGACGACGCCAGGCTCTGCTCCTCCAGGGCGCCGGCGACCTTCGTCAGGTTGGTCGACAACCCTTCCGCGATCGCGCGGAGGTCGCCGTGGACCTGGTCCAACTCGTCGCGCACGAGGGCGAGCGGATCGGGGCTCGCATCGCCGTCGCCCTCTTCGATCGTCACACTGATCCGGTCCTTGACGAGTGCCAGCGCGCCCGCACCGAAGCCGGCCAACGCGAGGATCGCGAACAGCCCCACCCACGAAAGTGCTCGTTGCAGCATGCCGGGCATGGAGCAATCCACATGCCAGCGCCCATCAGACGACGGGAAATCGCCGTTCGACCGGTGTGACCGGTGCCTGGTGAGGATCCGCGGACTCGCGCGCGCGCCCGTGCGCGGATCGATCGGTGGCAGGTTTGGGCACGGGATTGTCATTCTTACAAGCCTCGGGCCAGTGTCCCCTGAGACCGTTCGGACCCGCATCGGCGCGCATACCGCGCTGCGACGGGACGAACCTCGAGTTCCGCCAACCGCGGATCGATGCGGCACG
>JAGQQZ010000620.1 GCA_020425915.1 Planctomycetota bacterium
CGCGTTCGAGACGCGAAGGCCGGTCGCGAGCCGGCGGAAGTTGTCGCCCAGACGCTGGTTCGTCTGTGCCAGGTTTCGTTGCGCGTTGATCGACGCGACGTTGGTGTTGACTCGAAGCCCCATGCTTTCCTCGGTGACTG
This sequence comes from Planctomycetota bacterium, assembly GCA_020425915.1. GTDB lineage: Bacteria > Planctomycetota > UBA1135 > UBA1135 > UBA2386 > JAGQQZ01. The sequence continues at coordinate 141 of JAGQQZ010000620.1, forward strand.
ACTCTGTGTGTGTAGGCAAGGGGCATCCGCCCCCGTGTGTCCATCGACGGCACAAAGGGCTCCCGCTTTAGGAGGATTCCGTCGAGAACTTCCGCACTCGGCCGGAAGTGTCGCGCCACACGTCAGTCGGGCGTGGGGGATGCGTCGGTGTGGTCGGGACTTCGACACACGTGCTGCGGCCGCAAACGAACGGCCGAAATCGCGGCGGGGCGACCACGATTTCGGCGTTCGAACGTCAGCCGTTTGATCGGTCGCCGGTGCCAGTTCGGCATCGCGGACCGAGCGCTGACGCAGCGGCGGTGAGGTCTTGGCCCGAATCGTCGGGTCGATGCGCTCGATCCGCCGCGATTCGACGGTCAGGGGTCAGTGCGTGCCGCCACGGAACGACACGACGTTGCTGACCGTGACGCCGAGGGGGTTCGCCCCGAAGTCGACGACCACGGCCTGCACGCTGAACTCCACGCCGACGAGGCTCCAGCCCGCTGGCGAGATCTCGAATTGCCAGTCGATCTCGCCCGATGGCGACGATGGGCCGAGGTTCGGTCTGTAGAACGAGGTGAGGAGCGCGTCGCAGCCCGGAGCGCCGATCAACGCGAGGTCGATCACCTGCGAGTTGCTGGCGACGAAAATCGCCACCGGACTGGACGGCGGGAGGTTCGAGACTTCGAAATCGAGAACCAAGTCGTCGTCGACGAAGGGAAGACTCCCCGGTGCCGTCGCGAGCGTCGGGTCGCCCGCCGTCCCGGGGCATGCACCGCCTCGGTCCTGGACGACCGGAGCGACGACTTGGAACTCGTAGTGGTAGAGATCCGTCCCGCTGCCCGCTCCTCTCGTCGCGGTGATTCGACCTTCGTCCGGGTCGAACGCGGCCGCGATCTCGATCGAGAACGGACCGGTCGTCGGGAGGAAGTCCCAGTCGGATCCGTTCCATTCCCAGGTCCCCGTGGGGTTGATGTCGGGACCGACGCCGCGACCGCCGGCGAGCACGCAGACCTCGCGTTGTTCGTCGTAGGTCAGAGTGGACAGATAGCGGTGGCCTGGTGGCGCTGCCGCGTCGACGAGAGTCCAGTCGTTGCCGTCGAACTCCCAGAGCTCGCCGAACGTGCTGGTGCTGCCTCGGCCGCCGTAGAGCACGACACGGTCTCGGGCTCGGTCGTAAGCCATCGAATGCTGCCAGCGAGCGGTGGGCCTGTTGTTCGCCGGGACGATCGACCACGCGCTGCCGTCCCACGTTCGCAGCTCATCGTCGGCGGGGAGGAAGCCACCGAACATCAGGCAGCGTTGGCGTGCCGAGTCGTAGACCATCTCGCCGCCCTGCGAGTACGGTGCCGAGCCTCGATCGGTCCACGTCGTCCCGTCGAATTCCCAGGTGCGGTTGCCGACGAGGATCTCCTCGATCGGGTTCGCGGCGTCGCGGGCGAGGACGGTCACGCCGTTGGATTCGTCGAACGCCATCGCGGCTTCGGCAGCGGAGCCCGGAGTCGTCGTCGGGGCGAGCAGGGTCCAGCCTGCGCTCGTCAGTTCCCAAGTTTGGTCGAAGGTCGCGAGCCCGGCTTGGCCTCCGAACATCACGAATCGATCTCGAATCGTGTCGTAGACCAGGCAGGCCCCGTAGCGGTTCGAGGGGCTCGA
>JAGQQZ010000621.1 GCA_020425915.1 Planctomycetota bacterium
CGACGTTCGCCGCCGACACGACGGTCGCCGGCGGGGCGGTCGGCTCGGACGACATCGACACCTTCGCGCTCGCCGTGTTCGGCCCGATCTTCTACATCGCGTGGGACGACGATCGCACCGGTAGCGATCTCCTCTACGTCGCGTCCGCGATTCCCGGCCAACCGTTCGGCCCCGACACGGTGATCAGCAACTCCGACGGCGGACGTCCGCGGATCGTCGGCGGCGACGACGGTCTGACGGTCGGTGTGTTCTTCGACGCCGACACCGGATCGCCGGACGCGCCCGAGGCCGCACTGACGACCGATGCGGGCCTCAGTTGGCAGGGCATGCTCGAGTACGGCGACCAGCCGACGAACGACGTGGACTTCGTCGAGGTCGCGTTCAACTCGACCTACCGGAACTTCGTCAGTGCGTGGCTCGCGGATACCGGCAGCCCCACCGGCGCGACCCGCAATCGAGTGTGGGTCGGTGGTTTCCGCGTGCAGAGCTGCACCGCGATCGGTTGGACCGACATCTACAACGCCGGCGAATCCGACCTCGGGTTCACGTTCCAGGGATTCGGCACCGACCAGTTCGCGATCGTCGGTTTGTCGCTGAACTCCGGCCCGATCACGATCGCCGGCCAGACGTGGGACATCGGGCCGAACGTCGCACCGTTCGGCGGCGCCGGGTTCGTCGCACCCCTCTCCGGTGGTGCAGGTGCCACGATCCTGCTGCCCAACGTCTTCGCGGGAGCAGGTCCCGGCAGCGGCATCCCGGTCTACTTCGCGGCGATCGGGTTCGATCCCGGCACGGGGTTCACGCGGACGACCGACGTGTTCTCGTTCGATCTCTGAGCGCGGCGGCTCCGTCCGTCGCGATTGAGAGGTGAGTCGAATTTCTCGCCACGAGACGCTTCGACTCAACCGCGTCGATCGACCCGATCGATCAGGTCTGCATGCGCCTGCTGTCCTCATCGTACGTCACCGCGACGCTCCTCTCGCTCACCGTACCAGCACAGGTCACGATGACCGTGACAGGTAATGCATCCGTCTCTCATTCTTCTGATGTCGGTTCGGGTCAACAGTCCATATCCGACGGCACGGACGTATCCTCTGGACTAGACATCTCGAGCGGGGCAGCGTCGCTGCTCGTCGGTTCGGATCTATCGCGCGATCGGGCGGGTGTCGTCGTCGTTTGCTCGGCTGCTGAGATGTTGACGACGTTCGGCGCAACGCAGTCGGTCGCGCAGAGCACAACCGTCGTCGAGGTTGTGCTGCGTTCCGCGACTCCGATCGACGTCGCGGTCGGAATCGAACTTCACCCCTCACGGAGTATCGGACCGTGCGGTGGAAGTCACACCATCGTCGAGGTCGTCGGTCATGGCAGCTATTCGGCCGCGCAATGCGAACCGGAAGGACCAGGCGATTCGGGTTGCAACTACCGTGTAGACGCCGTGATCGGCGCGTCCGGACTCGTGATTCGAATGAGCTTGGACGCGTGGCAGGTAATGCTCTCGGGTTCGGGACCGTGTGGCGCGTACGGGACGTCCGTCGCATGGGCGGGTCTGACGATCCTTCCGCGTCGACCCGCCACGTCGATCGGTTTGACCTGCGGAATCTCCGTTGGGGCGCGCCGCTCTCTCTTGCAACCGAGCGAGATCACGATCACGGCGTCACTGAACAGTCCGGTGTCGTCGATCGCGATCTTGGTGTTGGGCGTCGATGCAATCGAGCACCCGACACAGTGGACTTGTGATCTGTGGACCACACCGATGCTTGTGCTGCCGATGTTCTTACCACCGTATGGTGTGGAACTACGTGCGGACGGAGCTCCCCCTGGTCTGAGGTTCCAGGCAATCGCGTTCGCCGCGGATGATCTGGGCGTTCGCGTGAGCAACGCGCTCGAGTTCTGACCGCTCGTCCGATCACCGAGCGCGGCGGTCCCGTTCACGCGCACGATCGGCCGTCGCCCGAGCGGATCGCTTCGAGGAACGCCGCGACGTCGGCCCGCAACGTCTCCGACAAGCGCGACAACTCGCCCGAGGCCTGCGCCATCTGTTCGGCGGCGTCCGTCGCGGTCGACGACGCTTCGCTGATCGCGGCCACGCTCCGACGCATGTCGTCGTGCGTTCGGTCGGCGTCGGCCGGGTTCGCGTCGCCACCGATCACCGACTGGATGCTGGCCATCGACGTCAACGCGTCGCCGGTGGCGCCCTGCAACGCCTCGAGTTGGTCGTGGACCGAGTGGGTCGCGCCCATCGTCGTCTCGGCGAGCTTGCGGACCTCCGAGGCCACGACCTCGAATCCGCGCCCCGCGTTGCCGGCGCGCGCCGCCTCGATCGAGGCGTTCAGCGCCAGCAGCTTGGTCTGTGACGTGATCTGATCGATCGTCGAGAGGACCTTCTCGATCTCCGTGGTCGCCCCGTTCACCGCGGCACAGCGGCGCGAACCCTCCGACACGGCGCGCGAGGCCTCGTCGGCGATGCGGTGCAACGACTGGACGAGCCCGACGTTCGCGCGCGACGACGCGCCGATCTCTCGGGCCGTGGCCTCGACCTGGGTCGCGGCCGACGCGACGACCGAGACCGACTCGAGCACGCGCGCCTCGAACTCGTCCGCGAGACGATGGCGCTGTTCCTCGAGTTCGCCGATCCGGTCGCACGAGCGCTTCATCGTCTGGATGGCACGATTGATGATCGCCGAACCGTTTCGGTAGGCGCCCGGCATCCCGCGTAGCAGGATGGGTCGATGGAACTTCTCGGCCGCGCAGCACTGCATCGCCGCCGTGGATTCGCGGACGTACGAATCCGCGGTGTCGAGCACTCGGTTGATGCTGCGAAACAGCCGGCCGAGGTCGCTGTCGGGATCGACGATGTCGGTGATTCGCGCCTCGAGGTCCCCGGCAGCCGCGCGCTCGCAGATCAACGCCGCACGACGGATCTCCGCCTCGGCCGTGCGCGCTCCGACCGGCGCTTCGACGAGTTCAGACATTCTCGACCTCCACCTGATCCACCAGGGAGAAGACCAGTTCGTCGTACGAGACCCCGGCGTCTCCGAGGATCCGCACCAACTCGGCCATCGACTCCTTCATGCCTTGCTTGACCGAGGAGCTCCGGTCCTCGATCTCCTTGAGCCGCCGGTAGATCGGCTCGATGAACCGGATCGCGCGCCGATCGGGAACGCGACGACTGCTGTGGTACCCGACGAGCTTGCCCTCACGGTCGTAGCTCGGCGTGACGTGGGCGAACACCCAGTAGTGCGCGCCGTCCGACGCCAGGTTCACGACGTATGCGAACACCTCGCGGCCCGCGTGCAACTCGTCCCACAGGTACTGGAACACGCACCGCGGCATGTCCGGATGACGAATGCAGTTGTGCTGCTGTCCGAGCAACTCGTGCTCCGCGTACTTCGCGACTCGCAGGAACACGTCGTTGGCGTAGGTGATGACGCCGCGCTCGTCGGTCTTGCTAACGATGATCTCCGACTCGTCGAACTTGCGTCCGATGCCCGTCGGGTGATGCTTGGGCCTGGCCATCCGTTCTCTGGGTCCTCCGACTCCGTACTCGGTCCGCGCGATCCCGCGACTTGACGGCGCACGAGCTCGTGACGCGGCGCGGACCGCATCGAGCTGGGACCGGATCGGTGCCCATTTCGTCGAAACCAGGCTCCGCTCTGGGTATCCGAGCGGCACGAACGTATCGTGCGCACGCCGGTGCTCGCCCCCTACTCCGGTCCGCTCACACCCGATGGCTCGCACGCACCACGACGATCTTCGGATCGTCAACGAGTTCGCCTTGTCCATGCTGCGGCAGAACACCCTGCCGGATCTGCTGTGGAGCATCGCGGACAACGTCGGCCGGCAGCTCGGCTTCGAGGACTGCGTGGTCTACCTGCGCAAGGGCGACGTGCTCGTGCAATCGGCCGCGTTCGGAGTCAAGAACCCGAACGCGCGCGAGATCAAGAGCGCGATCGAGATCCCGATCGGACGCGGCATCGTCGGTTCCGTGGCCGCGACCGGCCGATCGCGACTCGTCGCGGACACCCGCGAGGATCCCGACTACATCGCGGACGAGTTCGCAGGGCTCTCCGAACTGTCGGTCCCGATCACCTATCACGACGACGTGCTCGGCGTCATCGACACCGAAGCATCTCGGCCGGATCGCTACGGGGCTGGCGACGAACGACTGCTGCAGTGGATCGCGAACATCTCTGCCCCGCGAATCGCCTACGCGCTCGCCGATCTCGAGCGCCGCGCGACGGACCACGAACTCAAGCAGGCACGTACCGATCACGCGCGATCGCTCGGCGAGCTCGCCGGCCGAATCGCGAACGACTTCAACAACCTGCTGCTCGTGATCCACGGCAACCTCACGATCGCAGGGCGCGCGGAACTCTCCGACGCCGCGCGGACCGCTGTCGACGCCGCGCTGCGGGCGTGCGAGTGTGCCGAGGGACTACCCCACGAACTCCTGGCACTCGCACGCGGTGGTGCGCCGGTCATCGAGCACGGCGTTTCCGTCGTCGACCTGCTCCGCGAGAGCACGGCGTTCGTCGGATCGGACGGCAAGATCGAGTTCCGGCTCGAGCTCGAGCCGGAACTCCCGAACGTCGACATCGATCCGGATCAGATCCGCGTCGTGATGACGAATTTGCTGCTCAACGCGCGCGAGGCGATGCCGGACGGCGGCACCGTGCACGTCCATGCGGAGGCGGCGAACGGCGATTCCCGAACGCCCGGATTGGACCTGCTGATCCGCGACGCCGGCGAGGGCATCGACCCCGCCGCGCTCAACCGCGTGTTCGACCCGTACTTCACGACGCGTTCGGGAAAGGCCGGCCTCGGTCTCACGATCGCCCATCGGATCATCGTCCGTCACGGCGGCGAACTCTCGATCGAGCACTCCGACGCCACCGGAACCGTGTTCCGCATCCACCTGCCGGCGTCGGCACGCAGCACGGACCGGCCGTCGGACCATGCCGACTCCCGTCCGACGCGGCGACCCCGCGCACGCCATGCCCTGGTCATGGACGACCAGGACGGCGTCCGCGACCTGATCGAACGCATGTTGAACCACGGCGACGTGCGGGTCTCTTCGGCGGCGAACGGAACCGAGGCGATCGAACTCGCCCG
>JAGQQZ010000622.1 GCA_020425915.1 Planctomycetota bacterium
CGAGGAAGTGCTTGGTCCGCTTCGTCGTCCACGGCTTCTCCGCGGCCCGCTCGACGTTTTCGAACGCGGACTGTTCGAGTTCGCGTCGAACGGCGTGTCGTTCGGTCATCGCACGCGCGCGCCACGCCGCACGGTCCTCGACCCAGGGCGGTTTCTCGTCCTGCCCCACGCCTGCGGTCGCCATCGCGACGACAGCGAGTCCGAGCCGAACGGCCACTGATCGCATCATGTCCACCATCGGGATCCGTCCAAGGCCGGCATCATGAACGGTCGGCCCGAGGCACGACAAGGAGGGCGTCCGTTCTCTGGTGTCCTGGACGTCCGTCGAGGGGAACTCTTCCCGCTGCTGACCTCGGCGCTGCTGTTCTTCTCGATCCTCTGCTCGATCAAGATCGTCAAGGCGATGCGCGAGACGGTCAGCACGATCGCGGGCCTCGAGCGGATCCCCGATCTGTGGACCTACACGTTCGTGTTCACGGTCGTCGCGAACCTGCTGTACTGGAGCCTCGTCAACCGCGTCCCACGTCGACGATTCGTGCCCTGGTCGCTCCACTTCTGCGCGACCTGCCTGCTGATCTTCTGGGCCCTCCTGCACGGCACCAGCGGAACGCTGCAGGAGTGGGTCGGGTACGGCTTCTACACCTGGTACAGCGCGTTCAATCTCTGCGTGGTGAGCCTGTTCTGGGTGTGCATGGTCGACCAGTTCACGACCGAGCAGGGCCGGCGACTGTTCGGCCTGATCGCGATCGGTGGCACGCTCGGCGGCATCCTCGGCTCGAAGCTCGCCGAGTGGCTCGTCGGCTCGGTCGGCGAAGCCGGGCTCTTCCTGCTGGCCGCCGGCGCGATCGAGATCGCCGTCGTGGCCAACGCCCTGCGCGAACGCTTGGCGGGCGACTCGAGAGCGCCGGATCGCAACGTGGTCGCCGGCGGCGGCGTGTTCGAGGGTCTCGGGCTCGTGCTCCGCACGCGAACCCTCGCGTGGTTCGCCGTGTTGATCGTGCTGATGACCGCGGCACAGGGCGGCTTCTACTTCCTGCAGCTGGACTTCGTGCGCGAGCACCTGCCACGCGCGGACCGAACCGTCTACTACGCGCAGAAGGAAGCGCTGGCCGACACGCTGACGCTGCTCCTCGAGGTCTTCGTCACGGCACGCGCCGTGCGCTGGCTCGGCGTCGGAATCACCCTCTCGATCGTCCCGGTCCTCGCGATCGCCGGCATCTTCGTCGTGCTGTCCAGCCCGGAACTCGGGCTCGTCCTGATCGTGCACGCGCTGTGGGACTCCGGTCGCCACGGACTCGTGCGACCTGCGCGCGAAATCGTGTTCACGAAGCTCGGGGCGGCGGCGAAGTACAAGAGCAAGACGTTCCTCGACGCGTTCCTGTATCGAGGCTCGGACGTCGCGTGGAGTTGGTTCTTCGGGATGTTCCGGGGTGCGACGGTGCCGTGGGTCACGATCGCGTGGGTCACGATTCCGTTCGCGGCGGCGTGGGGAATCGTCGGGCCGGTGCTCGGGTGGAGTCACAAGCGGGATCGGGGCGTTGGCGCGAGTTGAGGTGTGCGGCGGGTGGTGTGCTCGGCTCGCGAACGCTCGGGATCGAAGGCAAGACGAGGGGGCTCCCCCCGTTCGCCCCGTCACCTTCGCGTCGGTCGCCCTACGGGCGAGCGACCGACGCGAAGGTGACGGGGC
>JAGQQZ010000623.1 GCA_020425915.1 Planctomycetota bacterium
CGAGGGGAGCCCCCACGTCTTGCCTTTGATCCCGAGCGCTCGCGAGCCAAGCACGCCGCCAGAGTCCGATCCGAGTCGGGTCCTCCCGAACAACGAACCACCCTCACCCGATTACAACCTCACTACCTCGACCGAACTCAACGCTCCATCCAGCGTCCCCACGTTCCGCACCAACCCCTGCAACCACAGTTCCTTGCCTTCGCTGCCCGCGGGAACATCGATCACTCGTTCGATCGAGCACACACCGTCGTCATCCACCTCACCGACGAAACCTGGCAGCCCGACCCGCTCGAACGCGAACGGAAAGTCCTCGAACCCCGCAGGTCGCCCCGATGCGTTCGTCGACAACGCGAAGTCGCCGTAGCGAGTGGGGGACGCCGTCGACGCGAGGCCGGTCGACAGCCACACGGCGACCGCTTGGCCAGGCCTCGCGCGGATGACGATGCTCAACCGGCGCTGAAGCTCCGTTTCGCCTGGTTCGATCGAGGCTTTCAGTTGCACGGGCTGAACGACCAGCGGGATCGAACTCTCGACGAGTCCCGCGTCATCGACCCAACGGACGACGTGCGCACCGGGACGCAGTGGCGCTGGCGTCGTCCAACGATCCGTTCCGGGAATGTGGAACAGGCTGCGTTCACCGACGGTGACGCGGTGCAGTCCGGGCAAGTCAGCGCTCAGTTCCAGCGCGTCGAGAGCGGCGTGAGGCGGCGACCATTCGACGCTCTGCCGTCGCAGCGGAGCCGACTGCCGGGGAATTCGTTCGAGCACCGTCGAGCAGATCCCCTGCGCGAGGAGGAGGTGGCCGTAGGGCGATGGGTGCACCCAGTCGACGAACAGCGAGTCGCGCGGATCCGCCTCGTCGAGCCAGCCGGTCGGAATGCGTCCGCAGAGTGAGTCGAAGAGATCCTCGGTGTCGAGCGTCTTGGTCCCGAGTTCCTGTGCGAGCGTTCGCAGCGCGGCGGAGTAGTCGAGGACGATCGGGAAGTCCGCGATCGTCTTGCGCGGCCACGTCGGGAACACGACGAGAACTTCGCTGCCTGCGTCGCGTGCTGCGACGACGATCGCCTCGACATTGGCGCGGAACTCGTCGATCGACACACGACGCCGGGCGGGAGCGTTGCCGTTGACGAACAGGTCTTTCTGTTCGGCGGCGAGCTCGGCCCGATCGGGCCCCACCGCCCGGTCGAGTACTCGGCGAATCCGCGACCATCCAGCGCGTTCGGCCTGCTCGCGATCCGTCGCGCCGACGGCCGGGCCAAAGTCGTTCCATGCGCCGACGTAGAGCACGGTCAGATCGGGTGCGAGCTCGGCAGCGCGCGGCACGAACGCGACTCGACACTGGTGCGTGGAGTAGCCGGGGACGCCGAGCAGTACGGTCGAGACGACGCGGTCCGGCCACGCGCGTTGCAGCGTGCGCTCCGTCCGGACACCGAACGTCTCGTCGTAGCGAACCCCGACGCCGAACGTGCACGAGTCGCCGACGCAGACGATCCGGAACTCGTGGGGTGACTTCCGTGCGTCCACCCAATTGCCACGGAAGCCGTCTGGATTCGCCTCGACGTGATGGGCCCGGGGGTTGATGCGCCAGAATCGTTCCGCATCGGGTTCGAACGTGTCCCGCGCGGCGAGTTCCTGTCCGAGGAACGAGAACTGGTCGAACGGCGCCGGCAGGTCGAGGATCCGCAATGTGATCTCCGCTGCGCCCAGCGCGAGCGCCGAGGAGAAGAGAGCGAGCGCGCCTCGCCGCGACCAAGCACCGGCCATCGCTAGCGTCGAACGAGCTTCTCGAACGTGCAAGCGAACTCGTTCGCCTCGTCCGCCTCGAAGCGCTCACTCGCGACGACGTGGAACGCGCCGCGATCGAACTCCGGAAACACCGTGTCTCCGTCCACGTCGGCGTGCACTGTCGTGACGAACAACTCGTCGGCCAGCGGGAGCGCCACGCGGTACAGCTCCGCGCCGCCGACGACGAACACGAGGTCGTCGGTGCCGGCCGCCTCGAGCGCCGCGTCGAGGCTCGGGTACACCTCGGCCCCGTCGACCGTGTAGTCGGAACGGCGGGAGACGACGAGGTTGCGTCGCCCCGGCAGCGCGCCGGGAAGCGACTCCCATGTTCTTCGACCCATGACGATCGTGTGCCCCTTGGTCGTGCGTTTGAAGAACGCGAGGTCGCGGGGCAGTCGCCAGGGCAGGTCGCCATCCCGGCCGATGACGCCGTTCTCGGCCGCCGCCCAGATCAGGGCGAGCTTCATACCGCGACGGGAGCCTTGATGTGCGGGTGGTGCTCGTACCCCTCGATCGTCACGTGTTCGAAGCGGAAGTCGAAGATGGACTCGACGCTGGGGTCGAGCCGCAGCGTCGGCAACGGCTTCGGCTCGCGCGAGAGCTGCAGGCGAGCCTGCTCGAGATGGTTCGAGTAGAGGTGTGCGTCACCGAACGTGTGGACGAAGTCGCCGACTTCGAGTCCGGTGACCTGTGCGACCATGTGCGTGAGCAACGCGTACGACGCGATGTTGAACGGTACGCCGAGGAAGATGTCCGCGCTGCGCTGATAGAGCTGACAGGACAGTCGGCCGTCCCCGACCCAGAACTGGAACATCGTGTGGCACGGGGGCAGCGCCATGTGGTCGACGTCGGCGACGTTCCAGGCACTGACGATCAGCCGTCGCGAAGTCGGGTTGGTTCGGATCTGCTCGATCAGGTTCCGGATCTGGTCGATCTTCGAACCGTCGGGTGCCGGCCAGGAACGCCACTGAGAGCCGTAGACCGGTCCGAGTTCGCCGTTCTCGTCGGCCCACTCGTCCCAGATCGACACGCCGTTCTCCTGCAAGTAGCGCACGTTCGTGTCGCCGCTGAGGAACCAGATCAGCTCGTGCACGATCGACTTCAGGTGGAGCTTCTTCGTCGTGACGAGCGGGAATCCGTCCGCCAGTGGGAAACGCATCTGGTAGCCGAACACGCTCCGCGTGCCGGTGCCGGTGCGGTCACCCTTGGTCGTGCCGTGCTCGAGCACGTGCCGCATGAGGTCGAGGTACTGTCGCATTCGACCCCATCATCCCCGTCGCTGGCGCCGAACGCCAGCATGCGCGGACCTCAGTCCGCGCCGGTCAGCGGTCCGACGTGGCGCAGCAGCTCGTAGCGCCAGGCGTCGAGCAACGCGTTGCGCTGCTGCAGCGTCAGTGGTGTGCCGAACAGATTCCCGTCGCGGTAGATCTGTGAGATCAGGGCGAACAACTGCAGGTCGACGACCGTGACCGTGCTCGCGGGCGTCGGGCCCACCGAGACGACCGCCGCGTCGTAGCCGATGATGTCGAACAGGTCGGCGAATTCATGTCCCTGTTCGAGCGAGAGCGCGCCGTAGTACCACTGCGGCAGGAACAGGATGCGCCGGGTGTGGGCGTAGTCGTGGCCGAGTTCGAGCGGGAGTTGCGGGAACCAGCCCGGCGTGCCCGGACGCTTCTGCACGTATTGCCGCGTCAGCGTCCGCGCGTCGACCCCGTGTTCGATCGCGAACTGCTCGAAGGCGAGCACCGCGTCGAGTTCCCGGACTTCGCCGTCGTGGAAGAAGATCCCGTGCTTGTCGCGGTGAGGGAAATTGCCGTTCTCCCAGCCGCACATCGCAGAGAACACGAAGAACCCGCAACCCTGGTGGCGGTTCGGGTCGGACAACGGACCGTAGGTCACTTCCTTCACGTACTGCAGGATGTCCTGGTAGCCCTGACCGCGGCCCGGCTGCCCGCATTCGGTCAGCAGCAGCGGCTTGTCCATCTCCATCGCGTTGCCGTCGAGGACTTGGGCCGCGTACTTGCAGTAGAGGTGGACGTTCTCGCGGAAGGTGCCGTAGGGATGGATCGAGATCACATCCATGTCGGGGTTCCGGACGACGTCGGCGACCGGTTCGCCGTCGATCACGCCGATGAAGCCGACCGTGGTCACGCACGACGGGTCGACCTTCTTGAGGAGCGTGAGTGTCGCGTCGATCAGCGCACGCTGGTGGAGCGAGTCCATCGCATCGATGCTCGGCTCGTTCATCGCGTCCCACATCAACAGCGCGGGACTCGTCGCACCGATCTGTGCGACCTCGGTCACGTAGTCGATGAACTCCGGCGACGTGAAGTTCGTCGCGGCGAACTCGTCGATCTTGGCCTGGCCCGGGTTCGGGGTCCAATGCGAGATGCTCTCGTACGGCGGGTTCAGACCGGTCGGGTCGGCGTAGTCCGGGTCCGTGCAGGGAGTCTGACCGTAGCAGTGGTCGTCCCAGAACACGGGCATGACGTACAGGTTGCGGAGCTCGCACTTCGTCAG
>JAGQQZ010000624.1 GCA_020425915.1 Planctomycetota bacterium
CGACTCACGCCGCGAAGCGCGCGTCGACGTCGCGGGGGCGCTGGGCAAGGTGCGCGACTTCTTCGTCGAGTACCTCAAGGGCCCGGACGGCGGCGTTGGTCGCGAGTATCTCGCCGACCGGGATCTGCTGGAGGCGATCGACGATTTCGAGCTCGGTCTCGCGCCCGCGTTGCCGGGTCGACTGCGCGAGTACGCGGAACGTCACAAGCTGCCGATCGACGTGCTCGTGCAGGCGGGTGTGCTGGGTCGTGACGGGCGCCGCGAACCGATGCTCGGGCGGCTGGTGTTCCCGATCCACGACGAACGGGGTCGCGTCGTCGGGTTCGGGGGGCGCGTGCTGCCGGGCGAGGCCGACGAGCGCCGACCGAAATACGTGAACTCACCCGAGTCGCCGTTCTTCAACAAGCGACGGCTGCTGTACGGCCTACGGCAGGTCAAGCTCGCCGGGACACGGCAGATCATCGTCGTCGAAGGCTATACGGACGCGATCGCGTGCCATCTGGCAGGCTTCAGCGGTGCCGTCGCGACCCTCGGCACGGCGCTGACGCTCGACCACGCGAAGAAGCTCGAACGGTACGCGACCGAGGGTGCCGTGCTGCTGTTCGACGGCGATCGCGCCGGGCGGCAGGCGGCGGAACGGGCGTTCCGCGAACTGGTCCACACGCCGCTCGACGTCCGGATCGCGTTGTTGCCCGAGGGCAAAGACCCGGCCGACCTGTGCGGGTCCGGCGAACTCGCCGAGTGCCTCGAACGAGCGGTCGATGCGCTGACCGTGTGGTTCCGTCTGCTGCGCCAACGGCTCGACCTACGCAACGACGCCCACGTCGAGCGCGCGGCGAACGAGTGTGTGAGGATCCTCTCCGAGATCGAGAATCCGGTCAGGGTCCAGGCCCTGCAGCGCCGGATGGAGGCGCAACTCGGGCTCGGCGACGGCGTGCTGCGGCCCGGCGCACCGCGGCGACGGCAGGTCGAGGATCCCGCCCCCGAGCGGCCGGTCGCCTCCGCGCCGAAGGCGCCGCGGAAGCTCGGCGAATCGGACATGGACTTCGTCGCCTGCCTGCTGATGGAGCCGGCACTGCTCGATGACACCGAGTCGATCGAGGCGGTCCTGTCGGCCGGATGCACGGTCGAACGGCTCGCGGAAGTCGTCGAATGGCTGCGCGAGGGCGTCGCTGCGGGCCGACAGGAGCGGCCCGAACTCGTCGAAGTCCTGCTCGCAAGGGCCGGCGAGGACGCCGAGTTGAAGCGGTTCCTGCTCGAGTGCGCCGATCGCGCGCCGCGTTTTCGCGATCCGCAAGGTATCTTTCTCAAGCTGCGACACGGCAGGCAACTCTTTTTCGCTCGAGAGCAAGCGCGGCAGGCCCGCGCCGCCCTCGAACAGGCTCTCGCAGAGGGCGATCAAGAGCTTGCCGACCGTCTGACCCAGCACTACATGGCGTGCCTCCGCAAGTCCAAGGCCCGACCCGGGCAGGCTTGAGTCGGTTCGTCGAAACATCCCCCCCAGGGGCGCATTGCCCCCCCCCATCCCCCCCCGATAGCCACCCCACGAAATGGACACACTCACCCGCGCTGTCAAGAAGCTGATCAAGAGCGCGCGCAAGTCCGGCACGGTCACGCTCAACGACATCAACGGCATCCTGCCCGACGATTCGGCGACGCCCGAGCAGATCGAAGCCGTCATGGCGCAGATCGAGGAAGCCGGCATCGAGATCGTCGAGACCAAGGGGAAGGCGTCGGCGTCCGGTTCGGACGCGGGTAGCGAGGTGGATGACGACGACGAGGGTCCGGATTCGGATCCGGAGCCGGTCGCGTCCCTGTCCACGGCGGAGACGTCGGAGAAGATCGACGACCCGGTCCGGATGTACCTGACGCAGATGGGCGAGATCCCACTGCTGACCCGCGAGGAGGAGATCAGCCTCGCTCGGAAGATCGAGTTGACGCGTGAGCAGTTCCGGAAGGACGTGTTGAGCTCGGGGTTCGGGCTCGCCAGCGCGATCGAGATCCTCGAGGACGTCGTGCGCGGCGAACTCGCGTTCGATCGGACCCTGAAGGTGAACCAGCAGGACCCGGAGATCGGCAAGACCGATCTCTCCGAGCGCCTGCCCGGCAACATCGAGACCCTGCGGCGCTTGCTCGCGGCGGCCCGCGAGGACGCGAAGGTCCTGCTCGCGAACGGCATCTCGGGCACCGACGCGATGCGTCTCAAGCGTCGTCTCGTGTCGCGCAAGCGCAAGGCCGTGCTGTTGATCGAGGAGCTGAACCTGCAGGGCAAGAAGGTCCGCCCGATGATCGACCTGCTCGAGAGTCGTCTGGCGGAGATGCGTCGCCTGTTCCGCAAGCTGTCGAGCTACCGCGGCGCGCAGCTCAAGAACCCCGTGGCCGTCGAGTTGCGCCAACGGCTGGCCGACGCCCAACTCGACGCGCTCGAGCCGATCGAGAAGCTCGACCGGCGCCTGCAGCTCGTGCGCAAGTCGTTCGCCGACTACGAAGAGGCCAAGCGCAAGCTGTCGTCCGGCAACCTGCGACTCGTCGTGTCGATCGCGAAGAAGTACCGCAATCGTGGGCTCTCGTTCCTCGATCTGATCCAGGAAGGCAACACCGGCCTGATGAAGGCGGTCGAGAAGTACGAGTACCGGCGCGGCTACAAGTTCTCGACGTACGCGACGTGGTGGATCCGTCAGGCGATCACGCGCTCGATCGCGGACCAGGCCCGGACGATCCGGATTCCGGTCCACATGATCGAGACGATGAGCAAGCTGCGAAACGTCACGAAGAAGCTGATCCAAGCGAAGGGTCGCGAGCCTTCGATCGAGGAGGTCGCGGAAGCGGCCGAGGTCTCGGTCGAGGAGGCGAAGCGGGTCATGAAGATCAGCAAGCACCCGATCTCGCTCGATCGGCCGATCGGCGAGTCCGACGATTCGTACTTCGGCGACTTCATCGAGGACGAGGCGACGGAGTCGCCGGTCTTCGCGGCGAGCCGCGAGATGCTCAAGGACCGGATCGAGAACGTGCTCAGCACACTCACGTTCCGGGAGCGGGAGATCATCAAACTCCGCTACGGCATCGGGGACGGTTACACCTACACGCTCGAAGAGGTCGGCAGGATCTTCCGCGTCACCCGTGAGCGCGTGCGCCAGATCGAGGCCAAGGCGGTCCGCAAGCTCCAGCACCCCGTGCGTGCACGGCGACTTTCCGGGTTCCTCGACACGACGCACGACCTCGGAAGCCTCTGATCCTCGGGGGCGCCGGGTCGCTCGCCGGCTGGTCTCGCGCCCATCGCGGATCGGCCGATCCGGCCGGACTGGGGATTCGGTCGGCCGCGTCCTTGCCCGGTCCCCGAGCGGTCGCTAAGCTCCCGCGACCCTGTGTCAGTCGCAAACACCCCACTGGTGCATCCAGACGTAAAGAAGCTCCTCGCAGTCCAAGAAGTCGATCAGAGGATCGCTGGATTGCGGCGGGATCTCGTTTCGATTCCGCAGGAGCGCGAGCGGCGCGAGACCCGGCTCCGCGCGCTCGAGTCGCAAGCAGCCGAAAAGCGGTCCGGTCTCCAGAAGAGGGAGGTCGAACTCCGCTCGAACGAAGTCGGCATCAAGGAGGGCGACCAGGAGATCAAGAAGCTCCAGGAGCGCCTCAACACCGTCAAGAACAACGCCGAGTACCAGGCGATCCTGCTGCAGATCGAGTCGGTCAAGAAGCAGATCTCGGAACTCGAGAACGAAGGCCTTCAACTGATGGAGGTCGTCGAGGGTCTGCGCGGGGAGCTTGCTTCGGCTTCCGAAGCGGTGGCGGAAGAGCGCGCGGTGTTCGAACAATTCGAGTCGGAGTCGAACGAGTTGCTCGCGCAGCGCGAAGGCGAGGTCGCCGCCATGCAGGGCGAGCGCAGCGCCGCCGCCGACGGTGTGCCGCCCGAACTGCTGGCGGAGTACGAACGGATGTTCGACGCCCGATCGAACCTCGTCGTGTGTCCTGTCGAGGGTGCGACCTGCACCGGTTGCTACATCTCGATCCCACCGAACCTGCAGGTCAAGCTGCGGGCGGGTACCGCGGTCGTCCGTTGCGACGCGTGTCAGCGGATCCTGTACTACCCGGATTGAGCTCGCGCCGGCGCCGATGAGTCGCGCGATCCACCCGGTCATGGTCGGTACCGCCGGCCACATCGACCACGGCAAGAGCAGCCTGGTCCGAGCCCTGACTGGCGTCGATCCCGACCGACTCAAGGAGGAGAAGGAGCGCGGGCTCACGATCGATCTCGGCTTCGCACCGCTCGAGATGTCGGAGGGACGCACGATCGGGATCGTCGACGTTCCCGGCCACGAGAAGTTCGTGCGCAACATGGTGGCCGGTTCGACCGCGCTCGACCTCGCGATCCTCGTCGTCGCGGCCGACGACAGCGTCATGCCACAGACGATCGAACACCTGGAGATCCTCGAGGTGCTCGGTGTCGAACTCGGACTCATCGCGCTGACCAAGGTCGATCTCGTCGACGACGAGATGCTCGAGCTGGCCGAGACGGAGATTCGGGAGACCATCGCCCGGACGAGCCTGCGCGACGCGGAAATCGTGCGGCTCAGCACCGTGACCGGCGAAGGCGTCGACACGCTGCGGGCTCTGCTGGAACAACTCGCCGCCGCGGTCGAGCCGCGATCCGCTGACGGCGCGTTCCGGATGGCCGTGCAGCGCGTGTTCCAACTCCAGGGGATCGGCACGGTGATCACGGGGATCCCGACTACGGGCTCCGTGAGCATTGGCGACGAACTCGAGATCCTGCCGCTCCAACAGCGTGTCCGGGTGCGGGCGATCCAAGCCTACGGAGGTTCGGTCGAGCGCGCGGTCGCGGGGCACAGCACGGCGCTCTCGGTCCCCGACGCGAAGGGCAAAGGTCTCAGGCGCGGTGTCGTCGCCGCCAAGCCTGGTGTGTTCCGGACAGGGAACTCGATCGACGTCGAACTCACGCTCCTCGCGCGAGCACCGGCCCTGGAGCACCGCGCCCCGGTTCGGTTCCACTCGGGGACGAGTGAGCACATCGGCTTGCTCGTCCTGCTGGATCGCGAGCGTGTCGCGCCTGGCGAGACGGTCGTGGCGCGGATCCTGCTCGCCGAGGACGTGAGCTGTGCGCACGCCGATCGATTCCTGCTACGGCTCGTCAACCCGGTGCGAACCGTGGGCGGCGGTCGTGTGCTTCGCGTCGAGGAGTCGAGCGGCAAGTACCGTCGCTCCGACCTCGCCGAGCAGATCGAGCGACTCGTCGCGGCGGGTTCGGATCCGAGCGCTCGACTGCTCGAGTCGGTCGTGGAGAGCGAATACCAGGGTCGTACGCCGAGCGAACTGTCCGCGCAGCTAGCGATGCCGGTGGAAGAGGTCGAGCGGCGACTCGCGGAGCACGAGGGGATCCATTTCGATCCGCGCGCCAAGCGGGCGTTCCTGCCCGAGATCGTCAGTGCGGGAATCGCCGAGCTCCGCGACTCGGTCGACAAGATGCTGCGCAACAAGCCGCTGGCGGCTTCGATCAAACGCGCGGCCCTGCGCACGACTCGGACGTTTTCCGAGGGTCTGCGGGATGTCGTGTTGAATCGACTCCAGAGCGAGGGCGAGGTCCGACCGGGCTCGCAGGGCGAGATCCTGTTCGTCTCGCGGCTGGGTGCTCTGGATCCGGCCGATCAACGTGATCTGGATGCGTTGGTCGAGTCGTGTGACGGTGCAGGATTCCGTCCGCCGACGCCGGCCGAGCTCGCGGCGAGTCTCGGTCTCGCCGCGGAGCGCGTCGATGGCTTGTTGGCTCGAGCGTTCGACGAGGCCCGCGCGATCCAGGTCGGCGACCACGTGTACGGCGCGCGCACGATCGATACGGCGATGCGGGCGATCCGCGCGAACTGCCTGCGGCACGACGAGGTGCTCGACATCCCGGAGCTCCGCGACGAGCTGGGCACGAGTCGCAAGTTCTTGATCCCATTGCTCGAATACGTCGATGGCACCGGGCTGACGCGCCTGCGGGGCGGTGAGCGCCGGTTGATCCCGTCGTCGGACGTCTGCGTCCGGCTCGGGCGGGGCTGAGCCCGCCGCCGGCCCGGTCGCACGGCGGATTTCCGGCCGGTCTCGGTATCCCTCAACCCGGTTCGGCGCTCGTGTCGATACCACCGGTGCCCCAGGGAAAGACTGCGGAGACACTGCATGACCGGCGATCGGCGGAACGAGGACGATTTCGAGCACGGCGAAGACCTGCTTGCCGACGACGAGTTCGTCTTGGACTTCGGCGACGACGAG
>JAGQQZ010000625.1 GCA_020425915.1 Planctomycetota bacterium
AGGAACTCGCTCTTGGCCTGGTTCGCGGACTCGGCCTCGGCGATCGCCCGGACCAGGTCACACTCCATGCGCTTCTGCGCGTCGATGTCGACCGTGGTCCCCGCGAAACGGATTGCTTTGCCGTTCGGATCCCGCACGGAGTCGCCACGCGAGTGCACCCAGCGGAAGCCGCCGTCCTCGACGCGGACCCGATACTCGACGTCGTACGGCACGCCCTCGTCGAAGTGGGCCTGCACGGCCGCGTGCACCGGTCCGTGATCGGACGGATGCAGGCGGATCTCCCACGCGTCGACGACCGGCGGTAGCGTCGCGCCCGGTGGGAACCCCAGGAGTTCGTGGAATCGCGGGGAGCGCCACACCTTGCCCGTCTCGAGGTTCCAGTCCCAGATGCCAGCGCTCGAACCGACGACCGCGAGGGCGAGGCGTTCGCTCTGTCGATCGGCGCGTGCGACATGGTGTCGGTGCGCCGACACGTCACGCGCCGCGGCGTAGACCTTGCCGGCGTGGGGGACGACGATCCAAGCGTACCAGCGCACCGAACCGTCCGCGCATCGGAGGCGCGCCTCGAATTCGTCGGGGTACTCCCCGCCGAGTGCGATCTCGAGGGCGGAGACCGCGTGCGGTCGATCGTCCTCGTGCACAAGATCGAGGAACCGCATCGCGCTGACCGAGTGTTCCGCGTGGCCGAGCAGCTCCTGGAAGCCCGCGTTGAAGCGCCGGAACCGTCCGTCGGACCCGATGACGCATCGCAGTTCGTGTCGCTCTTCGAACACCGCGTCGAGCCGAGCCGTGTCGTCGTCGATCGGCCGCAGGCCGGCCATCTCGGTGACGTGGACGACGATCGTGTCCGCTACCCGAGACGCGTGGAACTCCATCCAGGCGACCGCACCGTCGCGCTCGTGCCGGAATCGCTCGGTGACGCTGCCGATCTGCTCGGCGGAGTCGAGCGCGTCGCCGAGCGCGGTACGGGCGAGTTCGGGCCAGGTCGTGGTCGACGTGCCCTCCCGCGCGAACGGGAAGTCGTCCCGCGCCGCCCGGTTGGCGAACTCGCAGACGAAACCTCCGGTGCAGCGGCGGAACACGAGCACACCGTACGGACTCCTCTCGAGGATCTCGTGCGTGGTCGCGGGTGTGAGAACTGGGTCGCGAGTCAATCTGGGCCGTCGGTGTCAGGGTCCCCGATGAGGGACTGATCGACCAGTTTCCGGCCCCGTTTGAGCGCGTCAGCCAGGAATGACCGACAGGTCGGCGTCGACCTCGGCTTGCAGCAGGTTCTCGATCGCCATCAAGGTGCCGGTCACCGAGCTGGGGCAGCTCCCACAAGCCCCTTCGTATCGGATGTGCAGCGTCTTGCCCTCGAGTCCCAGGACCTCGAGGCCGCCACCATCGCCCGCGAGCGCCGGTCGAACCCGGTCGTCGAGCAGCGCGTTGATCCGCTCGAGCATTTCGCCCTCGGTCTCCGAGAGTCCCTCGAGACTCGGCGAGGCGGACCGGCCGGTCCCCGAATCGAAGGCGCCGGACGGGGCGGCCTCGATCGTCCGGGTCGTGGCTTCATGGACCGCGCGCCAGTCCGCGTCCGGAGTCATCGAGACCGTGATGAAGGCGTCACAGAAGAACACCCGCTCGACCCCGTCGATCGCGAAGATGTCGGACGCGAGGGGGTGGTCCTCGACCTCGCTCGGGGCGCCGTAGTTCTTCGTGCCGCGGCACGCGACTTCGTCGAGGACGAACTTGAAGGCGTTCGGGTTCGGGGTCGGTTGGATGCTGACGACTTTCATGGCGTGCGGATCATAGCAGGAGGACGCGGCCGTCAGTCCACTCCGTAGAGCGGCCGCAACTTGCGTTCGAGGTAGTTCAGGAAGATCTCGGCGTCAAGGCCGGCTCCGGTCGCGCGGCGGCAGAGCTCCTCGGCGCCGTAGCGCATCCCATGGCAATGGACGTTCTGGCGCAGCCAATCGCGGAGCGGCGCGAAGTCGCCGCAGGCGAACGGCTCCTCGAGGTCACCGAGATCCCGCTCGGCGGCCGCGAAGAACTGGGCCGCGTACAGCGTGCCGAGCGTGTAGGTCGGGAAGTAGCCGACGAGGCCGCACGACCAGTGAACGTCCTGCAGGCAGCCGTCCCGATCGTCCGGTACGTCGACCCCGAGCACTTCCCGGTAGGCCGCATTCCAGGCGTCGGGGAGATCGGCGACCTCGAGATCGCCCGACACGAGGCGGCGTTCGAGGTCGAAGCGGACCACGACGTGCAGGTTGTAGGTGGCCTCGTCGGCCTCGACCCGGATCAGCGACGGGCGTACGACGTTCGACGAGCCGAACCAGTCGTCGGCCGAGAGCATCGCGGCAGCGGACCCGAGCTCCTCGGTCGCGACGTCGGCGCACCAGCGCCAGAATCCGGCGGAACGACCGACGTGGTTCTCCCAGAGTCGGCTCTGGCTCTCGTGGATGCCGAGCGAGACCGCCGTGCCGAGTGGGGTACCGACTCGGTCGGCGGGCAGCCCCTGCTCGTAGATCCCGTGCCCGCACTCGTGCATCGTCGAGCCGAGCGCGTCGCCGACGTTGTCGCGATGGAAGCGCGTCGTGATCCTCACGTCACCCGCGTGGGATCCGCCGCAGAACGGATGCGCCGAGCGGTCGATCCGTCCGCGCGAGAAGTCGAAGCCGATCGCCGTGGCGATGCGACGCACGAACTTCTCCTGCCGATCGATCTCGAACTCGATCTCGTTGCACCGGTTGGACGGTCCGTGGACTTCGGACAGTTCCTGCACGAACGCGCCGAGTCGTTCGCGCAACGGCGCGAACAGCGGCGCGAGATCCGCAGCGCGCATGCCGGGTTCGTAGTCCTCGGCCAGCGCGTCCCACAGCTCGCCGCCGTCGGGGACGCCGAGACAGGCCGCCCGGTTCCGTTCGAGGGAGAGCACGCGTTCGAGCCAGGGTCGGAACGACGCGAAGTCCGAATCCTCGCGAGCGCGGGCCCACGCGTGCTGAGCTCGACTCGTGACCTCGCTGCGTTCCTGCACGAGTTCGGCGGGTACGCTGGCGCTGCGATCGAAGCTGCGCCGCAGCTCGCGCACGTCCGCCTTCGCCTCGTCGGGCAGGTCGGCCGCGTCGCATCGTGCGAGCAGCTCGGCGATCTCGGGCGCCGTACGTCGCTCGTGCGCGAGACGCGCGAGCAGTCCGAGTTGGCGCGCGCGGTGGTCGACACCGCCCGGCGGCATCATCGTCTCCTGGTCCCAGGCGAGGATCTCGGCGGTGGACTCGAGCAAGTGGGCTTCGCGGGCCCGGGCGATCAGTGCGTCGTACGGTTCGCTCATCTTTGGTGCGTGTACTTCCCGCCGGACTCGTCGGCGATGCGGCGCAGCAAGCGACTCTCGGAGCCGATCGCGATGCAGTGGATCCGAACTTGTCGGGTCCGATTCCATCGTGCGACCTCGTCCGCGAGTGCCTCCGCGTCCTCGATCGGGCCTGCGCTCGGATAGCCGTCCGACAGCAGGTAGATCGTGTCGACCTCCGGGTCGGCGAACGCGGCCGCGAGCGCGTCGTGCACGTTCGTGCCGCCCTTGGGCTTGGTCGCCTGCACGCGCTTGAGTGCCTTCTTGCGCGCGTCGGCGGATGCCTTCGTCAACTGCTTGAACGTCGACGAGACGGCGTGGTCGAAGAACACGATGTTGAACTGCGAGTCCGGAGGCATCGCGTCGACCACGTTGCCGAGCTGCCGCTTCGCCTCGTCGAGCCGCGTGTGGTCCTGCGATGTCCCGATCGTGTGTCTCATGCTGCCCGACTTGTCGACGACGAACGCGACACGGTCGCTGAGCAGGGGGAGGTCGTAGTAGGTGACCGTGCGTGTCTCGCCGGGGTCGCGGGTCGACTTCGATTCCCGATCGGCGGCGGCCGCCGGGACGACTTCGAAGGCATCGCCCGCTTCGTCCCACCAGGTGCGCCAACGCGCGCTCGTCGGGAAGCGACGCGCGGTCAGCGACAGCAACGTGTCGAGGACGTCCTCGCGCAGCCGTCCGTGCTCGACGTCGATCCGGTCGATCAAGCGCGGGATCGACCGGCGTGCGCGCACCCGGCGGCAATAGTCGTACGCCGCCGCTCGCACCGCCCACGCGGTGTCGTCGAAGTCGCCGAGCACTCGGTCGAGTCCGCGTTCGCTGCCGAGGTCCGCGAGGAAGTCGACGACGGTCGCGCGCAGGGCCCGATCCGACGACCCGAGCAACTCGAGGAGTTCGTCCTCCCAGCCGGGTTCGTCCTTCGACAGCGCGTGGATCCCGAACAGCGCCTCGATACGGCGTCCGCTGTCCTTGGTCTGTAGCAACTTGCGGAGTGCTGGGAGCGCGGACCGGTCGCCACGCTCGGCGAGCGCGCGAACCGCGGAGTACACGATTGCCGGTTCCTTCGCGCGCATCAGCGCGACGAGTCGCTCCGTGACCGACTCGTCGCTCGCGTGCGTCATCAGCCGGATCACGAGGCAGCGTTCGAGCTCCGAGCTGCGGTCGAGACCCGTGCGCAGTAGCCACGCCATGAACTCCGGGTGCGCAGTGATCTCGTCACGCAGTTCGAGCACGACCTCGGCGACGTCCGCGTCCGAAGCGCTGGCCTGGGCGAGGAACGCATCGAACGTCTCCGGGTCGTCGAGCAGCGGCACCATCGCGCGCACCAATTGACCACGCGCCTCGCCCTCGTAGCGGTCGGTCTTCAGCAGCTTCTTGTGCAGTCGCAGCACGGTTTCGCGGGCCTTCGCGTGTCCGTGCCGCACGAGCTGTCCGGCGGCGATCGCTGCCAGCTCGAGCTTCTGTCCGTTGGCGCACGCGAGCCGCGCCTGGTCGACGAGTTTGCTCGGCAACGCCGCATCCAGCGCACGCAACGCACGCTCGGATTCCTCCTCGTCCTTCGAGTCGACGAGTCCGGCCAGCACGTCGGCCGCCTTCGGTGACGTGCTGACGCTCAGCCCGTCGATGCAGGCGCGGCGGACGTCTGCGAGTAGGTCAGCCGCGTCGCCGCCGGAGGCGACGGACTTCGGGGAGACCCGATCGGCCAGCA